>DASZPR010000128.1:0-2814 GCA_035550235.1 Verrucomicrobiia bacterium
GTTTTGACATAGTTGTGATGCGTGATTCGTGAAACGTGAATCAAGAAACACGTTTCACGTTTCACGCGAAATTCATCCAAATTTAATTTCCGCCCCGGTTAATACCGGCGCTTTGCCTTCGAGCAATTGCGCGACGAACGATTTGATGCGCGCGGCGGAGGGCGGGCAGCCGGGCAGGTAATAGTCCACGTGAATCAGTTCGTGGACCGGCATCACGCGCGCGAGCAACGGCGGCACAATGCCTTTGTGCTCGGGCACGCAGCCGTTGAGTTGTGCGGCTTCGACGTAGGCCCGTTGCAACACGTTTTCGCGGTTGCCGAGGCCGAGTTGATTGCGAATGGCGGTGACATTTCCCGTGACGGCGCAATCGCCGAAGGAGACGACGGTCTTGGTGCGCGGGCGAATCAAGTGAAGCATTTCCACGTGGTCTTCGTTGCACACCGCGCCTTCGATGAGGCAGAGATCGACGTTGTGCGGATATATCTTCACGTCCACCACCGGGCTGAAAACAATTTCAACTTTCTGCGCGAGCTCGATCAGGAATTCGTCCAGATCGAGGAACGACATGTGGCAGCCGGAACAGCCACCCAACCAAACGGTCGCGAGTCGTAATTTCATAATTTCAATTCAAATTGGTTTTACGGGATCCATTGTTTCTTTTCTCGCGCGGTCACGATGAATTCCAGTTTTGTGCGGTCGTGCTCCATTTCTCCGACCGTGGCGCCGCGGTTGAACAACGCGCCGGTGGGACAGGACATCACGCACTTGCCGCACTTGGTGCAGCTTTCCGCTTCGCCCCAGGGTTGGCAGAGGTCGGTGATGATTTGAGACTTCGCGCCGCGGCCGGCAACATTCCGCGTGCCCGCGCCTTCCACGTGCCAGCAGACCCGGACGCAACGAGTGCACAGGATGCAGCGATTATGATCCATCCCAAACAGCGGATGCGTGATGTCCACGCTCCACTTGGGGAATTGATATTCGTAACGGACGTGATCCATGCCGTGGTCGTAGGCGAGCGTTTGCAATTCGCAATGGCCGTTCGAAACGCACACGGCGCAGACGTGATTGCGCTCGGCGAACAGGAGCTCGAGCGTCATGCGGCGGTATTTCCGCAAGCGTTCGCTGTCCGTTTTGATATCCATTCCTTCGCGGACAATCGTGGTGCATGCGGGGAGCAATTTCGGCACGCCCGTTACCTCCACGAGACACAGGCGGCACGCGCCGATGTCGTAAACGCCTTCCAGGTGGCAGAGCGTGGGGATTTTTATTCCGGCGTCTTCGGCCGCCTGCAGCACCGTGGCGCCCTCTGGCGCGCTGACCTCTTTGCCATCAATCGTTAATGTTTTTGCGGACATATTTTTAAAATGACGAATGACAAATGACGAATGGACAGAATAGCACTGCGCCTGAAGACAATCCCGGGCGGTTATCACGGCTATTCGTCATTCGAAATTCGTCATTCATACTCAGTTTCGTAAAAATGTTTATTTTCCGTTGGCCGCCGGCCCGAACGGATCCGATTGCAACCGCTCTTCGTATTCCTTGCGGAAAAATCGCAACGTGCTGAGGACGGGATTCGGCGCGGTCTGGCCGAGGCCGCACAAGCTGGTATTGCGGACCATGTCGCAAAGTTCCTCGAGCGTTGCCAAATCGCGCGCGGTTGCTTTGCGTTGCACAATTTTTTCGAGCAGCCGGTACATTTGCGTGGTGCCGGCGCGGCAGGGGATGCATTTGCCGCACGATTCATCCATGCAGAATTCCATGTAAAACTTGGCGATCTCCACCATGTTCGTGCTGTCGTCCATGACCACCATGCCGCCCGAACCCATGATGGAGCCGAGTTTGGTGAGCGACTCGTAGTCCACCGGCGTATCGAGGTACTCCGCGGGGATACAACCGCCGGATGGTCCACCGGTTTGCACCGATTTAATCTTGCGACCATCCGGCGCGCCCCCACCCATTTCCTCGACGATTTGGCGCAACGGAATTCCCATCGGCACTTCGATAAGCCCGTTGTTGTTTATTTTACCGGTCAGTGCAAAAACCTTGGTGCCTTTGCTCTTTTCCGTGCCGAAACTGGCATACCAATCCGCCCCCTTATTGATGATGGGCGCGATGTTTGCGAACGTCTCGACATTGTTGATGAGCGTGGGGCAGCCCCACAAACCGCTCTCGGCCGGAAAGGGCGGCCGGGGGCGTGGCGTGCCGCGCTTGCCTTCGACGGAAGCCATCAGCGCGGTTTCTTCACCGCACACGAACGCCCCCGCGCCGATGCGGATGTCCACGTTGAAAACAAATGGGGTTTCGAAGATGCCACCGCCGAGCAGGCCCAGGGCCTTGGCCTGTTTGATGGCAATTTGCAGCCGCGAAATCGCCAGCGGATACTCCGCGCGCACGTAAAGAAATCCCTGGTCCGCGCCGACGGCGTAGGCCGCGATGGCCATGCCTTCGAGCACGAGATGCGGATCGCTCTCCAACACGCTGCGGTCCATGAACGCGCCTGGGTCGCCCTCGTCACCGTTGCAGACGATGTATTTTTTCGCGCCCGGCGATTTGGCGACCGTACCCCATTTCAACCCGGTCGGAAAACCCGCGCCGCCGCGCCCACGCAATCCGCTCTTGGTAATCGACTCTACTACTTCCGCGGGCTTCATCTCGGTCAATACCTGGTGCAACGCTTCATATCCACCCGCCGAGATGTAATCCTCAATGCTTTCAGGATCGATGATGCCGCCGTTCGCACGCACGATTTTGACCTGCTTCGCGAAGAATGGATGTTTCGGATCGCCTCGATGCACATCGCATTTACCGCCT
>DASZPR010000129.1:0-4323 GCA_035550235.1 Verrucomicrobiia bacterium
CGATGTCCGGATGATTGACAAGCGCCGCGCCCGTCTCCCCTGCCCCCGTCACAATATTCACCACTCCTTCAGGCAATTCCGCCTCCTGAAAAATCTGCGCCAGCCGCATCGCCGTGAGGCTCGTGGTTTCGGCGGGCTTCAGCACCACGGTGTTGCCACACGCCAGCGCCGGTGCGATTTTCCACGCCGCCATCAGCAACGGAAAATTCCACGGAATGATCTGCCCCGCCACACCCAGCGGCTCCGGCGTCTTGCCCGGAAACGCATACTTCAACTTGTCCGCCCAGCCCGCGTAATAAAAAAAATGCGCCGCCACGAGCGGCAAATCGACATCGCGGCTTTCCTTGATCGTCTTGCCGCCATCCATCGTTTCCAGCACCGCGAGTTCGCGCGCCTTTTCCTGGATGATGCGCGCAATGCGATAAAGATATTTGCCGCGCTCACGCCCTGGCATCCTGCTCCAAACCTTTTCGTAAGCGCGCCGCGCGGATTTCACCGCACTGTCCACATCCGCCGCATTGCCCGCCGCAATTTCCGTGAGCTTCTGCTCCGTGGCCGGATTGAGCGAATCGAAATATTTCTTCGAACGCGGCGCCACAAACTTCCCATTGATGAACAACTCATGCCGCGGCGCGATGACGTAATTCTTCGAATCCTCCGGCGCCGGCGCGTAATCCCATTTCGCGCCGAAATTCAACCGGCGCTCCTTCACCGGAACCACGGCGTGGCCGCCATTGGCCGAAACGAGTTCGAGCCTCGCCGTTTTGACGCGCGCGGATTTCTTCAAGGCAGAGTTCGTTTTCATTTCAAATTGTTTTTCGCTGCGGGTGCGGCAGAGGATTCGGCTTCTATCAAATCACGAATTTGCCTGTACAATTCCGCCGCCTTCGCTTCGGCCTCCGGCACCGGCAAGCCCGCCTTCACACCAGGCCGCTTGAAACCGCAAAAATTCAACCAGGCATCGCGCAACAATTCTTCCTTTTGCTTCACCAGCCTCAAAATTTCACCCCCCTGCGGATTCGACGCCACCATCGCCGCCGGTGTGGCCATGCCTTCAACATCCTTCGCCCCAAGATAAAGCAGAATTTGCTTCGCCATCACCCAATGTCCTGCGCCATCCGGATGCACGCCGTCTTTGGTGTAATTAAAATTCGGATCCCGTTTGCGTTCTTCCGCGAGCCATTGCTTCATCCCGGAATGCAAATCCGCCACCTGCCAACCGGCCGAGCGTTGCGCGACGAGCCAATCGGAAAACTGGTCCAGTGTCTGATTGTAACCCGAATAGGGATGACTGAAACCATACGAACCGTTTGTGGAAATCCTCGCCTTCGCCCCCACCGGATCAAAAACCGGCGGTGTGACATGGATGATATTCTTCACGCCAGCCGCCGCAATTTGTTCGTGCACTGATTTCATGCCGTCTTCGAAAGCCTTGAGACGGGCCTCGTCAGGCGGGCTGTAAATGCCGTCATTCATGCCATAGCAAACAAACGTGAGATCCGGCTTGGCTTTTTCCAGCACGCGCCCCAGCCGCTCGTGCAAATCCGGACGCGGATTTTTTTCACTCGCCTCGCTCAGCCCGGACACCGTCTCGCTGGAAAGCCCCACATTGATGAACTCAAAATGCTGCTCCGGAAACCGCGTGAGATAATAAGCCTCCACATCCGCCACGTATCCACCCGCGTAAGTAATACTGTCGCCAAGAAACACAATCCGATGAATGTTCTGGAGTTTGACGAGCGCGCTGGTGTCGGCGGAAAAACCCGCGAACGAGCAAACACACAGCAGTGCGGACAAAATCAGCGCAGTAGGGTTGCGTTTCATTTCTTTTTCGACTTTCGTTTTAGCGGCGTGAGCTGCTTGGTTTGCTTTGCCAGGTCATCAATCTGCCTGGCAAATTGTTCATCGGCCCGGGCATCTTCCAATTTCCGGCGCGTCAATTCGAATTTATCGAATTCCAGTTCCGCCTTCAACTTCGCTTCTTCGGCCGAAATTTTTCCCGAATGATTTAATAGCTTCTGTCCGCCGGCGGTCAGGAAGGCATCAAGCCGCGCAATCCAATCGCGCATGTGCATGGGCCGGCGATCCAACGCCTGCAACTCCGCAAAATCCAAATACTGGCTGACGATCAGGCCAAGGCGCTTGAGTTCTTCCTCATTGAGAGCAAAGCCTTTGACGACGTATTCGCTCAGACGCTGAGTCGCCCAAATGCGAAATTGCGTGCCCCGATCGGATTTGACGCGGTAACCGACGGCGATGATGGCTTCGAGATTGTAATGTTGTGTTTCGTAGGATTTGCCATCGGCGGCAGTTATCCGGAAATTCCGGATAACTGAATCCGGCTGCAATTCACCTTCGTCGAAAATATTTTGGATGTGCTCATTAATGGTACGGACATCCTGTTGAAACAACTCCGCCATGAGCTTTTGCGTCAGCCAAACCATCTGATTTTCCAATCGAACCTGCAAATGGGTCCGCCCATCCTCGGTTTGGTACAGAATCAAACCCGGCGAATTATTTTCAGGCTCGCTCACGGCATCGAAAAATAATCCGCGCCCTGGTAATTCCCCTCAACCTGCTTCGCGATTTGCATGAGGACGTCGTTCACGAGCGTGCTCGCGCCAAAGCGGAACAGGTCCGGCGTGAGCCAATCGTCGCCCAGCGTTTCCTTGACCATCACGAGATACGCCAGCGCCATTTTCGAATTGCGAATGCCGCCCGCCGGTTTCATTCCGATGCGAATGCCAGTCGCAAAGAAATAATCGCGGATCGCTTCCAGCATCACGAGCGTGACCGGCATCGTCGCCGCAGGATTCACTTTCCCCGTGCTGGTCTTGATAAAATCACCACCCGCTTCCATCGCAATCTGGCTGGCGAGACGGACATTGTCGTAAGTGACCAGTTCGCCCGTTTCGAGAATCACTTTCAAATGCGCCGCGCCACACGCTTCCTTGGTGGCGGCAATTTCGTCGAACATCTTGCCGTAATCACCATCCAGAAACGCGCAACGATCGATGACCATGTCGATTTCATCCGCGCCCTCTCCGACAGCGCGGCGGACTTCTTCGAGCTTCGTCCGCAACGGATATTGGCCACTGGGAAATCCCGTCGCAACCGACGCGACGTGCACGCCGGAATCGCCCACAAATTTTCGCGCGTATTTCACCATGTTCGGGTACACGCACACCGCCGCGCAACTCGGCACACCGTATTTCGCCTCCGCCGGCTGCATCGCTTTGCGGCAAAGATACGCCACCTTGCCCGGCGTGTCTTTGCCCTCAAGCGTCGTAAGGTCCATCATACTCACGGCCATCTTCAACCCGGCCAGCTTCGCGCTGGTCTTGATACTCCGCTTGCTGAACGAAGCCGCGCGCTCTTCCGCCATCACGGCATCGACGGTGGGAATGGAAAAATGACGATTGGCGATTGCCGATTGCCGATTTTGAGTAATCGCAGTGGCCTTCGTTGCAGCGGCTTTCATACAGAGCAGAATCTGAAGGCGCAGCGCGGCACAAGTCAATGCAGTTTGCACCGGCAGATATTCACAATGCCACCGGTAGCGGCACCCTGCGACTGCCGCCAACCACACCCTCAACCCTTGCGCTCGCGCAACTTGGCAAATCGCCCGCGGGCGTCCTGCCAGGCGGAGCCGCTTTCCGGGTCGCACTGCGTGACTTCGCTCGAGGCGCGGACCGCGGCGCGAATGTCAGCCAGCGTGCTGATTTCGCCGTGCGACCGCGCCTGCACCAGGAGATTGCCAAAAACCGTGGCTTCGACCGGGCCGGCAATCACCGGGCGTCCGCAGGCATTGGCCGTGAACTGATTCAACACCTTATTCCGCGAACCACCACCAACCACATGCACCGCTTCGATTTTCGTCCCGGTCAACCCTTCGAGCCCTTCAAGTACATCGGCATAGGTGAGCGCGAGGCTTTCGAAAATGCAACGGGCGAACTGGCCTTCCGTTTCCGGAACCGGCTGGCCGGTTTGACGGCAAAAATCCTGGATCGCCGTCGGCATGTCCGGAGGGTTAAGAAATTGATCGTTATTCGGATTGACCAACGAACGAAACGCCGGCGCTTCCGACGCCAGTTGAGCGAGTTGTTCATAGGAAATCTCCTTGCCCTTCTCGATGAACGAGCGGCGGCATTGCTGCACGAGCCACAGGCCCATGATATTTTTCAGCAAACGATACGTGCCGTCCACGCCACCTTCGTTGGTGATGTTAAGCTCCAACACGCGCGGCGAAAGCAGCGCGTCCTGCAATTCCACCCCCAGCAAAGACCACGTGCCGGAACTGAGATACGCCCAATTGGCCTTGCC
>DASZPR010000130.1:0-2212 GCA_035550235.1 Verrucomicrobiia bacterium
CCCCTAGATAAGCCTCCAGCCGCTGCACCTCCAGATACAGACGCGAGGTTCGCACCCGCACGACACCTCTTCCCCACGTGCAAAAAAACTCGCACGTGACCATTCCGTTTTCGACCCGGACGGATACGTTTTGTTTGGCGCCGGGATGATCGGAAAACCAAAGGCCGAACAAAATGCTTCCGCGACTGAATCGCAGAGTGTCCGGAGTGACGACGATATTTTCCAGAGGACCCGCCTGGTAAAAATCCAAAATGCGCTGTATCGGCCGCCCCACGCCCCGCGGAAGTGGAAACTGATAAATCTCCTGGGATCGCCAGAACGAAAACCTTACCTGTTTGACGATCGTGACCATTACTTCGACGATTCTATCACGCCGGCACTTTCAACTTCTTCAAAACATCGTCCACCACGCCGCGTGCCGAGAGGCCGGAGAACCGCGCCTGCGGCTCCATCACCAATCGGTGTGCAATGACCGGCACCGCCAGTTCGCGGATTTGTTCCGGCGAGACAAAATCCATGCCGTCAAACAGCGCCAACGCCTGCGCGGCCTTCATCAGAGCGATCGAGGCGCGCGGACTTGCGCCCAGTTGCACGCCGTTGGCGCCGCGTGTGCCGGCCACCAGCGCCACGATGTAATGCTTTAATTCCTCGCTGATACGCACCGTCTCAATGGTGTGCTTCAATTCGATCAGGTCCGCCAGGCTCGCGCACGGCTCCAGTAGTTCGAGCGGGTGATTGTGTTCCTGCGCGGTCAGGATGGCGACTTCGTCCTCCGCGTGCACGTAGCCCAGCGTGAATTGCATCGCGAACCGGTCCATTTGCGCCTCGGGCAACGGATACGTGCCGCGAAATTCCACCGGGTTTTCCGTGGCGATGACAAAAAACAGCTCCGAGAGATCGCGCCGCTCGCCATCCACGCTTACCTGCGCTTCGCCCATTGCTTCGAGCAACGCGGACTGCGTGCGCGGCGACGCGCGGTTGATTTCATCGGCCAGCAGGATGTTCGTGAAAATGGGACCCTCGTGAAAATGAAACTGCTGGTCGCGCTGGTTAAACACCGAGACGCCCAGGATATCCGACGGCAGCAAATCGGGGGTAAATTGCACGCGCTTGAACTGCGCGGCGATCGACTTGGCCAGTGCTTTGGCGAGGGTGGTTTTGCCGGTGCCGGGAAAATCCTCGAGCAACACATGCCCGCCGCTGGCCAGCGCGGCCAACAACATCCGCGTGGGCCCCGTCTGGCCCTGGATGATTTTGGCAATGTTACTGGCGATTTTCTGATAAACTTTTCGCCCGGCTTCGTGCTGCGCATTGATCATCGATCTGGAAGTTAAACCAGCGGAACCGGAGGAAGTTTCGGAAATGGCGGGATTTAAATATTCCCTCATAGCCACAGTTTAGTTAAGGATACGACAAACTGCGAATCATTTCTATTCAATTTGACTGCGCCTCTGCAGAAAGCTCACGACAAATTATGTTGCATTGCCACCGTCCAAATTAATCAATTTTTGAGCAGTGCTTATCCGGTTCCTGGTTCCAAAGAAACCATTGAGAATCGCGCTGCGTTTCAACGCCGGGACTCGTTTTGCAGCCATCGAGTCCCGAACGAGACGGCTGAAGGGCGAATTTCAGCCTCCATCGGGCATTCTGAAACCAAATTTGCATTGCCTAAATATTGCATTTCCGCAACCTTGAGCTTTCCTATGAGTTTAGCGGACAAGCTTCAGCAACTGCTGAAACCGATGGTTCCCAAGCGTTTTTATTTTGAAGACGCGTTGATTACGACTCACAACCACAGTTTCGTCGAGGATCCGCAATTTAGGAATGCTTATGGCCGGGGACTCAAGGCGTCCGGCGGGAAGGATTGGAACAACCGCTGGCGCGTCTACACCGCCACCTGGGTGGCCCGTCAATGCGCGAAAATTGAGGGTGATTTCGTCGAGTGCGGGGTCAATTATGGCTTCACTTCCTCGGCCATCATGCAGCAACTCGACTGGGACAAGCTCGGAAAACATTTTTGGTTGATTGATAGTTTTGCCGGGATAGATGTCAAACAAGCTACGGAAGAGGAAAAACAACAAGGCATCGTCGAGCGGAGCGAATTCAGCAAACGCTCGGGTTTTTATAATTCCAGCGCGGAACGTTGCCGGGCTAATTTCAGCGAATGGAAAATGGCCCGCGTCATCCAGGGCTGGGTTCCCGATTGCCTGGA
>DASZPR010000131.1:0-3244 GCA_035550235.1 Verrucomicrobiia bacterium
CCAGCTTACCCGATTCGATCTTCGAGAAATCCAGGATGTCGTTCGTGATAGTCAACAACGACTCACTGCTGGAATAAATTGTTTCCACGTAACCGCGTTGTTCCGGCGAGAGCGCCGTTTCCAGAAGCAACCCCGCCATGGCGATGATGCCGTTCATCGGCGTGCGGATTTCATGGCTCATATTGGCCAGGAATTCCGCCTTGGTGCGGGCCGTGGCTTCAGCCGCGAGCCGCGCGCTGAACAATTCACGGTTCGTCCGCGTCAACTCATCCTGCAAATGTTTGGCGCGCAGGGCGCAGACGACGCGGGCGCGAAATTCAGCCGCTTCGAACGGTTTGGTGACATAATCGACCGCGCCTAATTCGAATCCCTTGAGCTTATCCTTCGTCCCATTCCACGCCGTCAGCACAATCACCGGTGCCATGCGGGTTTCCGGAAATTCCTTGAATTGCTTCAACAACTCGAAGCCGTCCGTGTCCGGCAATCCCAGGTCCAGCAGGATCAAATCAAACGGCTCGCGCCGCACCAGGCTCAGTGCGGCTTCCGCATTTGTGGCGGAAGAAAGGGAAATTTTGTCCTCAGACAGAAGCGCAGCCAGAACCTCTGGCATTTTCGGATCGTCTTCGATCAGCAGGACGCGTGATGCAGGCAAACTCATATCGCAAACAGGTCAATAATTCATTCCGCCGTTATATTCGCCTTGAATGGAGCAGATTAGACACCAAACAGGCCTTAAAGCCAATCTCATTTTTTATTCTTTGCATTACAGCGCTCTGCGAGGGAAACATGGATTAACGAGTCATTATTTTTGGCAGAAAACAAGACAAAGCGATGACAATTTCGTGACAAGGTGGTCGCAAAGAAACATTGCAACCCATGTCCAAAGACGCTTAAATTTTGTTCATGTTGCAGACTGTGCTCAATCATGGGGCAGTTGGTGAATCCACTTTTCGGGAGACGTATCAAAGAGCATATCGGTATATGCTTTTATCACGGGTGCTCGACGATAAATTCGCCAGCCTCTACCGTGCTGGTAAAATCCATGGAGGTGTTTTCCTTGGACGCGGCCAGGAAGCCTTAAGTGTTTCCACTGGCATGGTTTTGCGAAAGGGCGACGTCTTTGCGCCCCTGATCCGCGATGCCGCCGGACGCCTCGCTTTTGGCGAACCCGTTCTCGACGCCGTCCGGACTTATCTGGGCTCTCCGCTAGGCCCCATGCGCGCGCGCGATGGCAACGTCCACCGCGGTCGCCCAAAAGAAGGGCTCTTGCCGATGATCAGCCATTTGGGCGCGATGATTTCCGTCGTCAACGGCGCATTGCTGGCCCGCCGATTCAGCGGCGATACCGAAGCCATTGGTGCCGCGAGCATCGGCGACGGTGCCACCTCCACGGGAGCCGTTCATGAGGCCTTGAACCAGGCCGCCATTGAAAAACTTCCGACCATCGTCGTCATCGCCAACAATCAGTACGCTTATTCCACCCCCAACGAACGCCAATTTGCGTGTCGTAGTCTGGCCGATCGCGCCATGGGATACGGAATTGAATGCCAATCCATCGATGGCACGGACCTGGAAGCCTGCTTGAAAGCTCTGGGTCGCGCCGCCGACAGCGCCCGCGCGGGTCGCGGACCGCAGATGATTGTCGCTAATCTCCTTCGCCTCTGCGGGCATGGCGAACACGACGACGCGAACTACGTCCTCGCCAAGCACAAGTCCTCCCCGATCGGCCGCGATTGCCTGAAAGCCGCCGAAGAAGAATTGCAATGCCGCAATTGGGCGGATGCGAACACGATTGCCGGCTGGCGCGCCGAATCCGTTCAGAAAGTCGAACAAGCCGTCGCGACTGTTCAACGCGAAGCAGGCCCCGATCCCTTCAAAGAAACCTGGTGCGCTATTTCGTCGAAGCACTTGAGTGAGGGAATGGACGGGGAGTTTAAGAGTTAAAGAGTTTTGGAGTTAAGAGTTATTTGTATATGAACGCTTTGAATCGGGAAACCAATCCGAAATACTATTTCCACTTGTGGCGTGAATTGGCATTCCGCAACTCAGTCGCTGACGCTTCGGCTCTCATCAACTTCTAAACTCCGTCGCTGTGCCCATCACCTACATCGAAGCCATCCGTGAAGCGCAGGCCCGCGCTTTGGCTGAAGACCCGCGCGTTTTCATTTACGGCCAGGATATCGGAGCGTTTGGCGGCGCTTTCAAAGCGACCAAAAATTTGGCTTCTGATTATCCCGGGCGCGTGATGGACGCGCCGATCAGCGAAGACGCCATCATTGGTTTAGGCGTCGGTGCCGCCATCGAAGGCCGACGGCCAATTATTGAAATGCAATTTGCCGATTTCTCAACCGTTGCTTTCAATCAAATCGTCAACCAGGCCGCGACACTTTTCTGGCGTACGAATGTCCCGTGTCCCATCACCATTCGGTTGCCCTGCGGCGGCACATCCGGCAGCGGTCCGTTCCATAGTCAGACGATGGAATCCATTTACGCTCATTATCCTGGACTCATCGTAATGACTCCTGCCACGGTCGAAGATGCCTACAGCATGTTGCTCGAAGCCGTCGCGATCGATGATCCCGTGATTTTCTGCGAGCACAAGCTGCTCTATTACCATCTCAAGGCGGACAAACTGCCGAGCGAAGCATTGCCCACCGGCAAGGCGCGCATTGCCCGTGAAGGCCGCGATATGACCATCGTCGCTTACAGCGCCATGGTTCACGAAGCGCTCCTCGCCGCCGATGATTTGGCCACCGAAGGCGCGCAAATCGAAGTCGTCGATCTGCGCTCCGTCAAACCACTCGATACGGACACCGTCATGGCTTCGGTCGCGCGCACGGGCCGGTTGTTGTGCGTCGGCGAATCCTGGCCGTGGGGTGGGGTGACCGCAGAGGTCATCGCCCGCGTCGCGAGTGAAGGCTTCGGTTTGCTGGACGCTCCTCCGCAACGATTAAACGCCAAAGACACACCGATTCCATATCACCCGAGTCTCTGGGCAGCGCACCGGCCCACCGCCCGCAGTATCGCCGCCGCGGCGCGGAATGTATTGAGAAAATGAGTATGAGATTTTTAAAACTGAACTTGTGAAACAATGGTGGCTCAACAGCGGAACCCTCAGGGTGTTCCATAATTGTGATTTAGTCCCGAAGGGACTTTCGACAATAGCCCGGCGTTTTCAACGCCGGGAACAGATATGTCAATGTTCGAGTCCCGAGGGGACGGCTGACTTCCCGTTCAATCGTCC
>DASZPR010000132.1:0-2512 GCA_035550235.1 Verrucomicrobiia bacterium
AAAAAAGCGCCCACGCCGTAGCCGCCGACGTAAGGAGGCGGACCCGTAGGACGGGGCGTCCCGCCCGTCTCCATTTTTACCCTCGCGAGCCAACCAAATCATGTTCCTCCCGCATCAACGCCGAGAGCCCGACTGTGGATCCCGTCCCTCTGCGAAACTCCGCGTCCCTCTGCGCCTCCGCTTTATTCCAGAATTAAACTAGGTCCGCAGAGTAAATTGACTCGGCGGATTATGACCTCAAATTCGACCTCTTTCTTTGGACAGATCGGTATTTGACACGCATGCTATAAAACTCCCAACAGGAGGCGGAAACGGGCAAATGAAAAAAGGGAGAAAAACTAAAGAATTGAATTCGGCAGCTTCAGATTTGCATCTATCCATGTTCGCGTCCCGCATCCATTATTCGTTACTCATAATTCATTGCTCGAGAATGCGTTCCAGCCTATTACAGCCGCTGCGTGGGGGTATATACGCTACCGATGCCTCTCGGAGTCCAGTCCGATCCATTCGTCATTCGAAATTTATCGAAAAACCGCGAAATCAAACCAAATCAATCGGGAGACGCCTCCCCATTTCCGCATTCCGAGTTCCGCGCTCCGCGTTCAAACGGTTTTCCGCCTTTCCAACCCCCGCGTCCTGCCCTACCTTTGCGGGCTATTCTCAGCCAACCATGCCGAGCGTCTTTATTAAAACCTACGGATGCCAGATGAACGAGCGCGACAGCGAAGCCGTCGCCGCGCAACTCGTTGCCAAAGGCTATACCCTCGCCTCATCCGAAGCCGCGGCGGATGTCGTCCTGCTCAACACCTGCAGCGTGCGCGACATGGCCGAACGCAAGGCCATCAATAAAATGGCCAACATAATCGGCATCGCAAAAAAGGAACGGCCAAATCAGATTTTTGGCTTCATGGGCTGCATGGCGCAGAGCCGGGGGAAAGAACTCGTCGATAAATTGCCGGATGTCGATCTCGTCGTCGGCACCCAGAAATTTCATCGCACTGCGGATTATCTGGACGAAATCCTGGCTGGTCGCCGCGAAAAAATCGTGGATGTCGCCGCCGAGGAAAAAAGCGAAGCCGCCATTCGCGAACACCTGCTCAACGGCAATGCGCAAAAATCCATTTCCGCCTTCGTGAGCATCATGCAAGGTTGCAACCAATATTGCACCTTCTGCATCGTCCCCTACACGCGCGGCGAGGAACGCAGCCGAACGATCCCCGACATCGTCGCCGAATGCCGCGAATTGGTCGCGCGCGGCGTCAAGGAAATCACCCTGCTCGGCCAAATCGTCACCAGCTACGGCAAACGGGACGTTCCCGCAAAGGACGGCAAATCGGCCTTCGTGCAGTTGGTTGAAGCCGTCCACGAAATCGACGGCCTTGAGCGAATCCGTTTCACCTCACCACACCCGAAAGGCTACGGGGACGACCTCGTCGAAGCCTACGCCCGCCTGCCAAAACTTTGCGAAAGCGCGCACATCCCCGTCCAAAGCGGCAGCGATCGCTTGTTGAAATTGATGCATCGCGGTTACACGCGTGAACGTTTTCTCGGCATCATTGAAAAATTGCGCCGCGCCAAACCCGATATCGGCGTCGGCACCGATATCATCGTCGGTTTTCCCGGCGAGACGGAGGAAGACTTCGAGCAAACCCTCTCGCTCGCCCGCGAAGTGGAGTTCGACCAGGCCTACATTTTCAAATATTCACCGCGCCGCGACACACCTGCCGCTGACATGCCCGGCCAGCTCACGACCGCGGTGAAAGAAGAGCGCAACGAACGCCTCCTGACCCTGGTGAACGAAATCGCCGCCCGGCACTACGAAAAATTGGTCGGCAGCCAGGTGCAAATCCTCGTCGAAGGCCCCAGCAAAAAAAATCCTGCCCGTATGATGGGCCGAACGCGCTGCAATAAAATCGTCGTGTTCGACGGCTCCGAGCGCCATCGCGGCCAGATCATGGACGTGAAAATAACCCGCGCCGGCTCCTTCACCCTTTACGGAGATCCCGCGATATTGGAGTAGGAGAGGAATTATGGGAAACGAGGGCAGGCAATTGAGCGGCGGTCATCCGCAGCATGGTCCATTCACTCATTTCCTGTGCTCCCAGCTTGCGATAGAAATTCAGCGCCCGTTCATTCCAATTCAAAGCCGTCCATTCGAACCGTCCGCAATTTCGCTCGATTCCCACCCGCGCCACCGCTTGTATCAAAGCCATGCCCAAACCTTGCTGGCGAAACTCCGGCCGCACATAAAGATCCTCGAGCCAAATGCCGGGCCGTCCGATGAAACTGGAAAACGTGAAAAAATAGATCGCATATCCTGCGAGCTTGCCGTCGTGCCGCGCGAGAAATGCGCCCGCGACCGATTGTTTCCCAAACAACGAATTCTCCAGATCGCTCACTGTTCCGACCACTTCGTGTTCGAGCTTTTCGAACTGTGCCAACTCGCGGATCAGTTCGAGCAGTTGAGGCACTTCGTTTTGCGTGAGAGGGGTAATCGTATTCATGGGTGGTC
>DASZPR010000133.1:0-1670 GCA_035550235.1 Verrucomicrobiia bacterium
GTTTCCGGGACTTGGCGGTGGGCGAGGTTGTTGATGGTGGCGGCGAGATGGGCGGCGCCGTAGCCGTTGTCGATGTTGACGACAGCCAGGCCGGCGGCGCAGCTATTGAGCATGGTGAGCAGGGGAGTCAGACCGGAAAAACTGGTGCCGTAGCCGACGCTGGTTGGCACACCGATGACGGGACATGCGGTGAGTCCGGCAACAACGCCGGGCAGGGCCCCATCCATGCCTGCGCAGACGATGATGACGTTTGCGCTTTGAAGGGTCGCAACACAGGAGAGAAGGCGGTGGAGGCCGGCGACGCCAATGTCGTAGCATTTTTCGACGGAGTGGCCCATGAGGTCGAGCGTGATAGCTGCTTCTTCGGCGACGGGAAGATCTGCGGTGCCGGCAGCCAGTAAATACACGCCGGGTTTTCGAGGGCGCTCGGGCTCGCGGTCCATCCAAAGGGCTTTGGCCAGCGGATGATACTGCAATTCGGGCACGCGCTTTTTTGCGGCTTCGAATTGCTCGGGCGTGGCGCGTGTTCCGAGAATGCGGCAATGCCTGGCGGCCAGACGGCTGGCGATCTCGGCGACCTGTTCGGGTGTTTTGGGCGCGCAAAAAATGACCTCAGAAAAACCGGTGCGGATTGCGCGGTGGTGATCGAGACGGGCAAACCCCGTGTCCTCGAAGGGCAAACTCCGCAGCGCGCCGAGCGCCTGATTTACAGGGCAGTCTCCATCGGCGACGCGCTGGAGCAGTAGTCGCAGGGATTCCAGATCCAAGTTGCTCATCGTCTGGTCATTGATGGTAGATGAGATTGCGCGTAGCGCCAGCGCTGAAAATTTGAAGGATTTATGGGGAAAATTGTCCGTTCCGCCAAGTGGAGTCATCGGCGTAAAAGAAAATTGTATGAAGTATTACACGGGACCAGGCACGCGGAACCCGACGTCGCATCCGTTCATGTTTGCGACGGGGATTGAGAACAGTTATCCGGTCATTGCCGACAAGACCGGGAAGCGGATACGCATAGACGAGCTTGATAAATGTGGTTTCTATAAACATTGGCGCAGGGATTTTCATCTGGTGCGCGAGATGGGGTTGCAGTTTCTGCGATATGGACCGCCCTACTATCGCGTGCATCTGGGGCCGAGGAAATATGACTGGCATTTCACGGATGAAACGCTGAAGTATCTGCGGAAGCTGAAAATTTCGCCGATTGCTGACCTGTGCCATTTTGGCTTGCCGGACTGGCTGGAGAATTTTCAGAATCCGGACTGGCCGAAATTTTTTGCGGAATACGCGGGGGCGTTTGCGAAGCGATTTCCGTGGGTGAGGTTTTACACGCCGGTAAATGAGATTTTTGTGACCGCACGATTTTCTGCGCGCATGGGATGGTGGAACGAGCGGCTTAAATCGGAGCGAGCGTTTGTCACGGCGCTCAAGCACTGCGTCAAGGCGAATTTGCTGGCGGAGGAGGCGATCCTGGCGGTGCAGCCTCGGGCGCTGTTCGTTCAGAGTGAATCATCGGAATATTTTCACGCGACTCATCCGGATGCGCTTCCGCGTGCGGGATTTGAAAATGAACAGCGGTTTTTATCGTTGGATTTGAGCTATGGCCGCGATGTGGGGGCGTGGTCGTTTCAGTTTCTGATGGACAATGGGATGTCGCGGGAGGAATACCAGTG
>DASZPR010000134.1:0-3232 GCA_035550235.1 Verrucomicrobiia bacterium
ATTTGCGCACCAAATAAAAAACCCACTAGCCATTATCAACAACGCGGTGTATTCGCTGCAACGCGCAGTAAACGAGGGACGCACAGATATTCGGCCGCAACTGGAAATCATCCGCGAGGAGGTGGAGCGCTCGGACAAGATCATAACGCAAATTATGGGTTATGCGCAATTGAGCGAAGGCCACGTGGAAAAGCTCGACCTGGTGGATGAGGTGAATCGCGCGGTGGAGGAAACGTTTCCGAAAGCGGTGGACACGGGTGTGCGGATTGAGCGCCGGTTTGCGCCGCATCTGCCGCCGCTTCTCATGCAGCAGCAGCATCTCTCGCAGATCCTGGTCAACGTTCTCCAGAATGCCCGCGAGGCGCTCAACGGAAAAGGTAAGGTGACGGTGTCAGTGTCCGTTCAGAAGGATGAATCGGTGGAAGTTATTATCGCCGACAATGGTCCGGGAATAGCGCCGGAAAAAAGGGAGAGGATTTTTGAGCAATATTATTCGACCAAGGAAAAAGGCACGGGCCTGGGACTCGCGATTGTGAAGCACAACGTGGAACTTTACGCCGGCAAGGTTCGGGTCGAATCTGAGCTTGGAAAAGGAGCCCGATTTATTCTAACCTTTCCTGCGAAAACCGTGATGAAGTATGAGTCCAAAGTTTAAAGTCCAAAGCCCAAGGTCCAAAGTCCAAAGTCCCACCGGACGATTTTGCACCTGGTTTTTTACCGACTTTGGGCTTTGGGCTTCGGACTTTGGACTATGAAATTACCTTCCGTCCTCGTCGTGGATGACGAGAAAAATATGCGCTTATCGCTCAAGACGATGTTGAGCGATGACGGCTATTCGGTGCAAACCGCGGAATCGGCCGAAGAGGCCCAGGTATTGTTGACGCGGGAGACTTTCTTCATGGTCATCACGGACGCGCGACTGGGCGGAATGAGCGGGTATGAGTTCCTCACCAACCTGCACAAGCTCTGGCCGGACACCCCGGCATTGATGATCACGGCTTTTGCCACGCCGAAACTGGCGGTAGAGGCGATCAAGGCCGGCGCCATCGATTATCTCTCGAAACCTTTTGCGCCGGAGGAGTTGCTGCACGCAGTAGGTCGTTGCGCCGAGCGATACCGGCTGCTCCAGGAAAATGCCGACCTGCGCGCGCGGGCTGGCGGGGCCGCGCAGTTGGAGGATATCGTTGGTGAATCGGCCAAGATGCGCGAGGTGCGGCAATTGACCCAGACAATCGCGCCGACGGACGCGCGCGTGTTAATTCTGGGCGAGAGCGGGACGGGCAAGGAACTCGTCGCGGGCGCGGTCCACAGTTTGAGCAATCGCCGCCAGGCGCGTTATGTGCGGATCAATTGTGCCGCGATTCCAGAAACGCTTTTGGAAAGCGAGTTGTTTGGCTACGAAAAGGGGGCGTTTACCGGGGCGCTCAAGCAGAAAGCCGGGCTGGTCGAGGAAGCCAATGGCGGCACGATTTTTCTGGATGAAATTGCGGACATGAGCCGGCCCCTGCAGGCCAAGCTGCTGCGATTTTTGGAGGACGGCTCGTTTACGCGCGTGGGCGGCACGCAGGAATTGCGCGTCAATGTCCGGCTGATCGCCGCGACGAATCGCGACATCGTGCAGGCTATTCGCGATGGCCAATTCCGGGAGGATTTGTTTCATCGCCTGAACGTGGTGCAATTTCGCCTGCCGCCATTGCGCGAGCGGGAGGATGATGTGCCGCTGCTGGCTGAGCATTTCCTGGCTCATTTCAGCGCCACGATGAACAAGCGGGTCAAGGCGCTTTCGCCTGCCGCCGCGCGGAAATTGCAGGCGCATCACTGGCCCGGGAATGTGCGCGAATTGAAAAATGTGATTGAGCGCGCGTTGATTTTGGAGCGCATGGATGAAATCCAGGCGTCGAGCCTGCCGGATTTCCAGGTGGAGGCGCAGTTGCACAAATCCGTCGCGCCGAAGATGACCGGCAACGAATCGCTCGACGATCTCGTCACCGGGTTTGAGCGGCAGCTGATCGCCGAAATGTTGGAGCGCAATGGCTTCAACCTGGGCAAAACCGCGGAGCAATTAAAAATCAGCCGCCATGCCTTGCGCTATCGGATGCAGCGGCTGAACTTGACGTTGCCGGGGGAAAGCGACGAAGAAAAGACGGCTGCGGGAAAGGAAGTTTCACAATGATTGCAGCGAGTTTTACACCGGACGGTGATACATTTTCGTTGTGGCCGAAGTCGGGCACAGGCGCAGGTCAGGTCCTGGTCTTGATCGGCGTTTTTATTGTCTTGGCGCTGGTGGTTTTTGCCTGGGCCGCTCTTTGGCGGACACCACGGCACAAACACTCCCACCGCGGTTCTTCAGATTTGGAAAATGGTGGATTGCCGCAAAGGCGCAAAAGACGGTCTGCCGTCAGCCGGATGTTCTTTCGCCGCAAGCACCGTCGCCGGCGATCTGAGCGGCGGGAACGTCCTGCGAACCCCACACTCTCGCAGGTAGGCGGGTTGCCGCCGCGGCGCGAAGAGCAGCGTCCGCCTCCCTGACGCATGCAAGAGAGCCAGACCATCACGCAGAAGAGCGCCTCCAACCTCGCGCTGGCATTTGTTCTTTTGCCGAAGCCGCAGCGCGACGCGATGTCCGTGTTGTATGCGTTCTGCCGCGAAGTTGACGATGTGGCGGATGAAGACCAGGTGCCGGTGGAAAAACGCCGTGAACAACTGGCCGCCTGGCGTGAGGACGTACGGCGCGCGACGGAAAACGGAACGCCGCAGTTCGCGGTGAATCGCGAATTGCAACCGGTGGCGCGGCAGTTTCATTTGCCGTTCTCATTGTTCGACGAGCTGATCCAGGGTTGCGAAATGGATTTGCAGATCAAGCGTTACGAGAGTTACGAGCAATTGGAGCTTTATTGCTATCGGGTGGCGTCGGTGGTTGGCTTGTTGAGCATAGGGATTTTTGGTTACCGAAATCCGGCGTCGCGCGATTACGCGATCTATCTTGGAAAAGCGCTGCAGTTGACGAACATTCTTCGCGATGTGCGCACTGACGCGGAGCGGGGGAGGATTTATTTGCCGCAATCGGAGTTGGTGCGCTTCAAGGTTACCGAACAGGAGATTTTGAATTTCGAATACTCAGACCGTTTTCGCGCGCTGGCGGAGAGCGTGGCGTCGCGCGCGCGGAAATTTTATCAACTTGCCCGGGAGACGTTGCCGGCGGAAGACCGCCGCTCGATGGTGGCGGCTGAAT
>DASZPR010000135.1:0-7332 GCA_035550235.1 Verrucomicrobiia bacterium
TGATTTCTCTTTTCTGAAAATCACAATCCGCCCAAGTGATGTTGGCCGCTTCACCTTTCCGAAAACCACCGAAGGCAAGGAAGCGAATCAGATTCGCACAGTCACGGCTGAAACGCCGGTTGACTTGCTCAACGGATTGGACGATTTGTTGGAATTCGTCATGGCTTGGCAGTTTCAATTCCTTCTGCCGGATGCGTAGTTTTTTGATGAATTTCGCCGGATTGTCATAACGCGCCCCAGCTTCAATCGCCACGTCTATGACCATTCGCAAAGTCGCCGTGCAGGTATTGACGCAGGCCGCGCCAACTTCACTGGCGTATTTTGTCGCCCAATTCAAGCAATCCTGCTTGGCGATTTTGCTGACTTCAATCCGTTCCAATTCCGGCCACGAACGGAGCAGGGAGGCAATGCGTTCCTCGCGGAATTCTTTAGTGCGTGGTTTTAGCGAACTATCGCCATGCAGCCGACTGCGAAAAATGGTCAGCGCATCGCCGAAACGCATATTGCCGTTGGTGACTGCCCCTTGAATTTCGACCCGTTGACGTTCGATTTTTTCTAAATCTGCCAGCCGAAGCTTGGCGACGGCCAGCTTGTTGGTTTTGAGCGAACGACGAATGAGCTTGCCCGCAACGCGAATTCGTGAAAAATACACGCCGGATGGCACATAGCGTATCAAATTTGCGAACGGCGTTTTCAGCCAAAGGTCTTTTGGTGCTGCAATACTGTCTTTCACAAGCCCAGTATCAAAAAGCAGTATCAAATTGGCAATTCGCAAATTTGAAACCTTATTTAAGTGCTTGTAAATAAACGGTCGGAGAGATGGCTGAGTGGTTTAAGGCACACGCCTGGAAAGCGTGCGTAGGTAACACTACCGGGGGTTCGAATCCCCCTCTCTCCGCCAGTTTAAATCTTCACCTTGAATGACTCGCCGTTTTTCACGGATTGCACAAATGCCGCCATCAATTCGGGAATCCGTTCCAAATCTTTCAGGCTGACCACTTCCACGGGCGAGTGCATGTAACGGTTCGGCAGGCTGATGAGCGCGCTGGCGATGCCGCCGCGCGTCCAGAAAATTACATCCGTGTCCGTGCCGCTGCTGGCGGACATGGCTTCGTGTTGCAACGGAATTTTTTCCTTCGCGGCGATCTCTTCGATGCGTTTCACGACTTCGGGATGATTGCAGCCGCCGTGCGTGATGGCCGGGCCTTTGCCGATTTTTACGTCGCCGTGTTGCGCTTTGCTGACGGTCGGATAATCCGTGGCGTGTGTTACGTCCACGACGAGGGCGATGTCCGGCTTAAGCGAATACGCGATCTGCCGCGCGCCGAGCAAACCCACTTCCTCCTGCACATTGGAAACGGCGCAAACTTCGGCGTTTAATTTCACTTTCGATTCTTTCAACAGCCGCAAAGTTTCCGCGACGGCGAACGTGCCGATGCGATTGTCGAACGCGCGCGCCACCACGAGGTCGTCGCGTAGAACATCAAATTCATCCGTCAGCGTGATCGGGTCGCCGACGCGGACCAATTTTTCCGCTTCCTTGCGGCTGCTGACGCCGATGTCTATGAAGATGTCGTGGATTTTCGGCGGCTTGGGATCGCCGTCCGATTTGGTGAGATGCGGCGCGACGTTGCCGACGACGCCTTTGACGCCGCCGCTGCGGGCGTGAATCATTACCCGTTGCGCCTTGGTGATGGCGGCATCAATGCCACCCATGCGCCGGACGTAAATGAAGCCGTTGTCGTCAATATAATTCACTGCCATTGCGATTTCGTCCGCGTGCGCCGCGAGCATGATGCGCGGCCCGCCGCCCTTGTTCAGCACCGCGACGCAGTTGCCGTAGGCGTCGGAAAAAGTTTCGTCGGCGAACTTTTTGGCGTAATCAAGCCACACACGCTGGCCGCGCGTTTCGTGGCCGACGGGACTGGGTGTGTTGACCAAGGTTCGGAGAAAATTTAATGAGGCTTCACGCATGGCGTGAAAATAAGCGGCAAGATTGGAAACGGAAAGATAAAATCCGACAAAGGCACTACGAAGTTATAGCGCAAGTTTTTCGGATTCGAGCGATATGAAGCCAACTTGACATTTCCAAAAGGAAAGTTACGGTTCATTCAGGTTCCACATGAAACGTCTCGGCTTCCTCTTTTTATTGATGATTGCGCGTTTTGGGTTTGCGCAGAACCTGCCTGTGTTTTCTGTTCAGCCCACCAATCAAACCGTGCCGCTTGGAACTGCGGCAACTTTTACGGCAACGGCGACGGGAGCCACGAGTTATCAATGGTTGTTTAATGGCACAAACATTTTGGGTGCAACCAATGCGACGCTCCAAATTGGCAACGCACAGCCGGCGAATTCCGGTTACTACACGGTCCTTGCGAAGAATTCGATCGGTTGGGTTCCAAGCTCAATGGCCTATCTGTTCATTGACTACGCTCAGGGTGGAATCTTGCTTAGTGCCGCAGGAACACTGCCTTTTTCAAACACCAACAACCTTTATTTTCAAGGAGACATTGAATGGCTCGGCGCGTATTCTGGTTCCCCGGGCGCACCGACCAACGGCAATGTTCAAATATGGACGGGACCTGAACTGGATCAAATGCAACCGCTGGGGCAGAAAATCCCTTACCGATCTTCACCAGTTTTCAACCGGTTTTACAATGGCTACTTCAATGCGCCGGATCAATCCGTCTCCACGATCAAGCCGGGGCAAATTGTATATTACAGCGTGCTATGCAAATACACCAACAACGGAGCGGCCTATGAACAGCCGTCAACCATTTTGAAGTTGGCTGCCGGAACCAATGGATTGCCCGCGCCCGCGTGCTATGGATTGAAATTCCCGGTGTGGTTCGCCGGTGAAGGATTAGAGCCTTCATTTGTGAGTGGTTCGCCAACAAATCAAGCGCGTATCGCTGGCGAGACGTTTTCGCTGACAAACACTTTTTTTGCCTACACGGATTATGGCACGCCAACCGCCCAATGGAGAAAGAACGGAACGCCAATTCCTGGAGCAACCAATTTTCCCAACATCTCTCCCGGATACGCCGGCCCACAGGTGGTTTCAGGAACGTTTCAGGCGATGCTACAGATAACCAATTCGCAACCAACGGACGCAGGGATTTATGATTTGGTTGTCTATGGCAACCGTTGGCTGGTCAGTCGTAAAACAACCTTGCGTATCCAAACCAACAATGGTCAAGGGGTTTTTCAGAACGGAAGGCTCGTCGGCGACAATTTTGTTTGTGAACTTGCCGGTGCCGCTGGACGGACTTATACCATTCAACAGTCAACAAATCTTTTTGACTGGACTGACATGGTAACGCTATCCAACCTCGCCGGCACGGTGGTTTTCACCAATCAGCCCGCGCAAACTGGCGCGCACTTCTACCGCTCGGTTTTGGTGCCTTAGCCTGTCCGATATGCGTTTTGCAGAATTGACTTCGCCGCCGCGTTTTTCTACTTTCTTCCGGCAAAGACCCCGCCGCTTTGCCCCGAACTTTGGTTCGGGGATTTTTATTGTTCATGGCGGCGCGGGTTGCGCGAAAAAAACAATTTATGTCGAACACAATTCTCGTCGGCGCCCAGTGGGGCGACGAAGGCAAAGGCAAAATCATTGACGTGCTCACCGAGTCGGCGGACGTCGTCGTGCGTTATGCGGGTGGCAACAACGCCGGCCACACCGTCATCGTCAATGGCAAGAAAACCGTGCTGCACCTCATTCCGTCCGGCATTTTGCGGAAGAACAAATTGTGCGTCATCGGCAACGGCGTGGTGCTCGATCCCATCGGCCTCGTCGGCGAGATGGAGGATTTGCGGAAAAAAGGCGTCAAGGTCACGCCGAAGAATTTTGTGTTGAGTGAGACGGCGCACGTCGTGTTTCCGTATCACCGCGAACTGGACGGCCAGCGCGAAGTGCTCAAGGGCAAAAATAAAATCGGCACGACCAAACGCGGCATCGGCCCGTGCTACGGCGACAAGGCCGCCCGCATCGGCCTGCGCGTGAACGACCTCGTGAATTCCGCCCGGCTGGAAGAAAAACTTTTCGACCGCATCAAGGAAAACAACGTCGTGCTCAAATCGCTCGGCGCGAAACCGCTTTCGTTCAAGGAAGTTTTCGCCGCTTACAACAAGGCTGGCCGGCATTTGAAACCGTTCGTGCAAAATACCGTGGTGCTGTTGCACGACCAAATGCGCGGCGGCGCGGAAATTTTGTTTGAAGGCGCGCAGGGAACGTTTCTCGACATTGACCACGGCACGTATCCCTACGTCACGTCGTCGAACACGACGGCGGGCGGTGCCTGCACGGGTTCGGGCGTGCCGCCGCATCGCATGGATCGAGTCGTCGGCGTGATGAAGGCTTACACCACGCGCGTCGGCGAAGGGCCGTTGCCGACGGAGAACGCGGAGATTTCCGATTTGCTGCACGGCATGGGCCGCGAATTCGGCGCGACGACCGGCCGCGCGCGCCGCTGCGGATGGTTTGATTCCGTCGCCACGCGCCACGCGACGATGGTCAACGGCATTGACGATCTGGCCGTCACCAATCTCGACGGCCTCGACACCGTGGAAAGCATCAAGGTTTGCGTCGCCTATCGTCACGGCAAAAAACAATACGATTACATCCCAAACGACGCGCAGGTGCTGGCCGAATGCGAGCCGATTTACGTCGAGTTTGAAGGCTGGCGCGCGCCGACGGACAAGTGCAAAAAATTTTCGCAGCTTCCGAAAAAGGCGCGTGAATACGTGAAGGCGATTGCCGAATTGAGCAACGCGAAGTTGTTCATCGCCTCCGTCGGGCCGGGGCGCGAGCAGACGATTTTTGTGTGACGCGGGATGCTCTTTGCTGGGTTCGGGTGCATTCGTAGAGATTTACCTCGAAATTTTCCAAGTCATCGGCAAAATTCGGTTATGGCAAAATACCGAACGGATTCCAATGCGAAGGCGCGAAAGCCATCTCACAAACCGATGGGGCACCGTTCGCAAAAAATCAAAGCGGTGGTGCTTCGTGAAGATTCAGCGCCTTATTACGCTAATGGAAACGCCCGCGCAGGGAAGCTGAAGGTGCTAGACACGTTTGCCGGCGCGGGTGGATTTAGCCTTGGCTTTGAACTCGCGGGCTGCGAAATCGTTGGTGGAATCGAAATTGATTCGTGGGCCAGCGAGACTTTTGCGTTCAACCACAAGGATGCGGTGGCGGTGCAGAGAGACCTTCAGACGGTGAGTGATGATGAGTTGTGCGACATGTTCGCGAATCGCTGGCCGGATATTTTGCTGGGCGGACCACCGTGCCAAGGCTTTTCCATTTGCCGGAAGAACGCGGGCGACCCCACCGATCCACGGAATTCATTGTTCGTCGAGTTTCTTCGCGCGGCAAAAGTGTTCCAGCCGGATTTCGTCATTATGGAGAACGTGCCGAACATTGAGAACGCGCGGACTCACAACGGCGAGAGCGTGCTGGGGATCATCAAGCGCGAGTTGCAAAGGCTGGACTACCATGTTTCGCACACGGTGCTCGAAGCGACAGATTTTGGCGTTCCGCAGATCCGTCGTCGGCTGTTTGTAGTGGCTTCGGCGCGTGAATTGGAATTGCCTTTTCCCAAGCCCACTCACAGCGTCGAGTCCGGCGAGCGGGATTTATTTGGCGGCGTGCTCAAGCGTTGCCCGGCTTTGTGGGAGGCGATTTCTGATCTGCCCGAACTGCAAGCAGGCGAAAGCAGCGAAACCCAGAATTATTTGGAAGCTCCTCAGAACGATTACCAACGCCAGTCGAGAGATGGCAGCGATAAACTTTGGAATCACACCGCCATGCGTCACTCCAAACGTATGGTGGAACGTTTCGCGGCAATGACTTGCGGCCAGTCGGTGTCGGATGTGCCAAAGCATTTGCGTCCCTTGAAACGCAATGGCAACGGCGCAATTTCGGGAAAAGTGTATGATCAGAACAATCGCCGGATGCATCCCGACCGGCCATGCCACACCATCCCCGCGTCGTTTTACGCAAACTTCGTCCATCCGTTTCAACACCGGAATTTCACGCCGCGAGAGGGCGCGAGGCTGCAATCCTTCCCGGACTCATTTGTTTTCAAAGGCAAGCCAACGGTCGTAAGCCACAAGCTGCTGGCGCGTGAAGGGCGCACCGAAGAAAAGCACCTTTGCCAATACAACCAGATTGGCAACGCCGTGCCGCCGCTGTTGGCACAGGCGATCGCCCAAAACTTGCTAAACCAATCCAAAACACAAAAGGCGCATGATTATGTTTGTTCACGGTGACAATCTGCAACAGAAAGAAAATGCCGACGCGAAATACGCTGATGCGGAGTCGAAGAAATTTCTTCGCGAAATCCGTCGGCAATACGATGTTTGGAAAAACGCGAATGAGAAGCTAAAAGGCCCGACGAAAGACGAAACGCCAAATGACTCGGATATTCTTCGCCAACGCGTTGAACTTTTCACAACCTACAAAGATTTCATAGACCAACAGAAATACGCTGAGAAGTTTGATTCGCGTTCTAACCTGCACTCGTCGGTGCTTGAGGAATTCATTTACTATCTCTTTCGCGATCTGGTTGGCGGATTTGCGGAGCAAGCGCTAATCGGCAAATCCCACACGTTCAAGGAT
Source organism: Verrucomicrobiia bacterium (assembly GCA_035550235.1). Taxonomy (GTDB): domain Bacteria; phylum Verrucomicrobiota; class Verrucomicrobiia; order Limisphaerales; family DASXHY01; genus DASXHY01. The sequence continues at coordinate 6,620 of DASZPR010000135.1, forward strand.
ATTTTCTTCATGCCGCCAAACTACGGCGCGATGTTGGAATCGCCTCACGCTCGCGTGGAAAAGAAAGACCACGACTTCGCCATCGGTGTCAACGTCAGCGCAATTTTGACAAGTGCTGGCCAAAAGAAAGGCGAGGAGCATCATTTCCAGATACCAGCGGTGGCGATTGAGTGCAAAACCTACCTTGACAAGACCATGCTGGAGGGCGCTTCAATGGCTGCGGAGCAATTAAAATTTCGCAATCCCAATGCTGTATATCTCGTCGTGGCTGAGTGGCTCAAATTGACGGAGAACGTGAACTTGCGGAAGTTCAAGGTGGATCAGATTTACATTCTCCGAAAACAAAAGAACACCGATCGGGAATATCGCTTCGAGGCGGGTTACAAAAAGAATCCAGTGTATCTCGACGTGGTTGACCATTTGTTCAACACAGTCCGCGCTCACCTCACGGCAAATTGGGAAGGCGGTGTTTCGTTCGGCTTACAGCGCGGCTATTTGCTGTAATCAACCTTCCCGAATGAACCCGATAAATGAGTGCTCCCATTCTACATTTGAACGCCGAAGCCGCCGCGAATCTGCCCCGTCACGTCGCTGTCATCATGGATGGCAATGGGCGCTGGGCGAAGTCACGTCACTTGCCGCGCATTGAGGGCCATCGGCGCGGCGCGGATTCGGCGCGTGAAATCATCCGCGCAGCGGGCGAACTCGGCGTC
>DASZPR010000136.1:0-8550 GCA_035550235.1 Verrucomicrobiia bacterium
GATGGAAATGGAATATTTCATCGCCGATGACGACGATTGGGCCAAATGGCATCGCTACTGGATCGATTGGTGCCGCGACTGGCTTGTCTCGGTGGGTATTTCCGCTTCGTTACTCTCTGAATACGATCACCCGAAGGCCAAGCTCGCGTTTTACTCCAAAGGCACGACGGACATCATGTTCAACTATCCGTTTGGCGTGCAGGAACTGTGGGGCATCGCCGCGCGCGGTGATTACGATCTCACGCAGCACGGCAAAGCCAGCGGGCAGCCAATGGAATATTTCGACGACGTCAAAAAGAAACGTTTCGTTCCGCACGTCATCGAACCGGCGGTTGGTGTTGACCGCATCCTGCTGGCCATTTTGTGCAGCGCCTACTGCGAGGATCAGGCGCCGGACGAAAAAGGTAAAATGGAGACGCGCACCGTCCTCAAGTTCCATCCGCGCATCGCGCCCATCAAGGTCGCGGTGTTTCCGTTGCTCAAAAACAAACCTGAACTCGTCAAGAAGGCGCAGGAAGTCCGCGACCTGTTGCGGCCTTACATGACCGTTTTTTACGACGAAGCCAGCGCCATTGGCCGCCGTTATCGCCGGCAGGACGAAGTCGGCACGCCGTTCGGTGTCACGATTGATTTTGACACGCTGGGCGAAAAGGGCCCGGAACTGGCCGACACTGTCACCCTGCGGGAACGCGACACGATGAAGCAGGAACGCGTGAAAATCTCGGACCTGCTCGGCATCCTGCTGCCGCGCGTCAGGTAACTGCGAGAGCTTGTCATGACCAACGCGCGCCGCAACTCTTACATAATGATGGCGGCGCTGTTGGTTCTGATTGGCGTGTTTCATCTCGGTGCGCTCGTGCTTACCGCGTTTTTCGGTTATTTCGCGCTGGAAAAATTCAGCTTTGGCTGCAGCAGGATTCTTGGCGTGGCGATTTATGTTGTGGTCGTGGTGGGTATCGGCTGCGGTCTTTTCGTTTTCTCCCATCGCGCTTACAAAGCCATTCCGGAAATCGCCGATCGGACCATTCCCGCCGTCGTGGAATTTGCCGAAAGAAAAGGAATTGAACTGCCGTTCTCCGATTATGCTAGCTTGAAAGAGGTTGCACTGGCCGAAGTGAAGGACAAAGTTGCGAACGTTGGCCGGTACGCCCGCGAAGCCGTCTTTCAAGCAGCGCTGGTCATAATCGGCATAATTGTAGCCGCGAGTTTGTTTCTGAACGCGCGTTGGGGGGCGGACCCGCAATCGTCTGGCGACACCGTTTACGCCAATTTCGTGCGCGAACTGTCCGCGCGGTTTGGGACATTTTACAAAAGCTTCGGCCGCGTCATGGGCGCGCAGATAATCATCTCCTTCATCAACACCGCACTGACAGCAGTCTTTTTGGCGTGGAACGGTTTTCCATATATCTTCGTCATCGTCGGGCTCACGTTCCTGTTTGGATTGCTGCCGATCGTCGGCAACCTGATGGGCAATACGCTCGTGGTGGGCGTCGCGTTCACCATGCCCGACGGCCCGCGCATGGCGCTGTTCGCGCTTATCTTCCTGATTGTGATTCACAAGCTGGAATATTTTTTGAACAGCAAAATTATCGGCGACCGCATCAAAAATCCGATGTGGCTGACACTGATTGGGCTCGTGGTCGGCGAAAAACTGATGGGGATTCCGGGTATGGTCCTCGCACCCATTGTATTGCATTATATCAAGGTGGAAGCGTCACAAGACAAAATAGCGGTGCCAATTCCGGTTGTGGTTGCGCCGCCGACGCCGGCCGCAAAATAATTTCTGACGAATGGCTGACACCACTCCAGTTCCCCAAAAGAAACGCGCGCCCACGCTTTATTTCATCATCGGCGTGAAGCTGTTGAAAGGCACGCTGGCGCTGCTGCTGGCTTTTGGGGTTTACAAACTGGCTGGCAAAGACATCTCCAATTTGTTCGACCAGGCGCTGCGGGTAATTCATCTCGATCCGGAAAATCGCTTCCTGTCCGACATTGGCGAAAAGCTGGATAAAATCACACCGGCGAATGTGAGATGGGTGGCGACCGGCACATTTCTCTACAGCCTCTTTTCGCTGGTGGAAGGTGTGGGCCTGATTTTTCGCGTGAAATGGGCCGTCTGGCTGGCCATAGGCGAATCTGCTTTCTTCATCCCGATTGAAATTTTTGAACTGGTCCATCGTCACGAATTGGTTCGGCGCGGCGAACTCCACCCAGGATTTGCATGGAAGCTGACCATAATTCTCGGGCTGAATATTTTTATCGTCTGGTATCTCTTCCAGAACCGCGTGCGCCTTTTCCGGCATCACTGAAAATAACGGATTCGCCGCTTCGGTTTGGTCGATCGCATCTTTTTCCCGCGTGACCATTCATCATTTCTGTGGCATCGTCCACGCGTGACGATCACCGAAGCGACTCAACTCCTGGAAAAATTTCGTGCCGGCGGTGTGGGCCGGGAAAAGGTTCTGCAAGCTTTTCAAGCCGCACCCATTGCAGACATTGGCTTTGCCCAAGTCGATACGCATCGCGCACTACGCAAAGGTTTTCCCGAAGTCATTTTTGGCGCCGGAAAAACTCCAATGCAGGTCGCAGGAATCGCGGCCAAACTTCTCGATCACGGCCAGAATGTTCTCGCGACCCGAGTGACGCCTGAGCACGCACGCGCCGTGAAGAAAAAATTCAAGCACGCCATCTACCACGAGATGGCGCGCTGCATTACCATCGAAAAAAAGCCGTTGCCCAAGCGCCCGGGAACCATCGCCGTCGCTTGTGCGGGCACCAGCGACCTGCCAGTCGCGGAAGAAGCAGCCATCACGGCGGATATCATGGGTAACAACGTGGAGCGCTTTTGCGACGTCGGTGTGGCCGGCGTGCATCGCTTGCTGAACCGCATTGAAACGATTCGCAGCGCGAACGTGGTGATTGTCGTCGCAGGAATGGAAGGCGCGTTGCCGAGCGTGGTGGCGGGATTGGTATCAAAGCCGGTCATCGCGGTGCCGACCAGTGTTGGCTACGGCGCCAGCTTTGGAGGCCTTGCGGCCTTGTTGGGCATGCTGAACAGTTGCGGCAGTGGCGTGACTGTCGTGAATATCGACAATGGTTTCGGTGCGGGTTACGCCGCGGCGCAAATTAACGCGCTTACGGACAAATAAATTCGCGATCGCGATGAAAACACTTTATTTGGACATCTTCAGCGGCGTCAGCGGCGATATGTTTGTGGCCGCGTTGTTGGACCTCGGCATCGATGCGCATCAGTTCGAGCACCAGTTGGAGAAATTGCATCTTGGCGATTATCACCTCCATATCTCTCGTCAGGAAAAATCCGGCATCGCCGGAGTGAAGTTCGATGTCCATCTGGCCGACCACCATGATCACGGCCACAATCATGAACATTCGCATCACCACGATGACCACCATCACCACGATGACCACCATCATCACGAGCACGGCCATGGCCATGGCCATTCGCATGCTCACGAGCACGAGCATGAGGATCATCATCACCACGGCGAAAATCGGACGTTCGGCGAAATCAAAGAATTGATTTCCAAAAGTTCACTCTCGGAGTGGGTGAAGAAAAAATCCGTTGCCGTGTTTCAGCGCATCGCGGATGCCGAAGGCAAAATTCACGGCAAACCGCCCGAACAAGTTCACTTTCACGAAGTCGGCGCGGTGGATTCGATCGTGGACATTGTCGGCGCGAGCATCGCCTTGGAAATGCTCGGCAAACCGCGTGTGTTGTCGGCACCGGTCGTTGAGGGCGTTGGCTGGATTGATTGTGCGCACGGACGTTTTCCCATTCCCGCCCCAGCCACGCTCGCCATTCTGGGCGCGCGCGGTGTCGCGGTGACGCAATGCGACGAACCGCATGAATTGGTCACGCCCACCGGCGCGGCGTTGCTCGCGGAATTCGCGGAAAGCTTTGGAACGATGCAAGGGCTCACCGCAGAGAAAATCGGTTTCGGATTGGGGACGCGCACGAACAAAACCAGGCCCAATGTGTTGCGCGCGATTTTGGGAACATCGAACTCCGAACTCCGAACTCCGAACTCCGAAGCTCACGATTGGGAGACGGACACTATTGCGGTTCTGGAAACCAATCTCGACGACATCAGCGCGGAAGTCCTTGGGAATTTCGTGGAGCGAGCACTGGCCGCAGGCGCATTGGACATCTTTCACACCCCCATTCAGATGAAAAAAAATCGCCCGGGCGTGTTGCTCACGGTTTTGAGCGTGGAAATCGACGCCGACAAATTCAGTGAAATGATATTGCGCGAGACCAGCGCATTCGGCGTGCGGCGGCATTCCGCCGAGCGCCGCAAATTACATCGCGAATTCACCACGGTTAAAACGTCTTTCGGCGAAGTGACCGTTAAAATCGGCAAGCTCGACGGAAAAATTGTGCAAGCCGCGCCGGAATTTGAATCGTGCAAAAAAGCGGCGGAAAAAGCCGGCGTGCCCTTGAAAGAAGTTTACGAAGCCGCCTTGATGGCGCGTTGAGTGAGCGGCTACAAATCCCGAATTACTTGGTCGTTTTTGCCCGTGCGCCAGGACTTCTCCAGCTTCCATGCTGCGTCGGCTGTTTCTCGCATGACCGCATAGTGATAAATAAAACTGTCTCCGTTTTTTCTCACAATCACCGTGTATCGAAACGGATATTTCGGGAGAGTAAACAGTTCCGCTTTGTTCAGAAGGATTTCGATGTGGCCTTTCTCGTCTTTTTTCCAGCCGGGCAATTGATTGTTATCGCGCAGGCTTTTCAAAAACCGAAAGGCGTCCACAATCACCGCGCCGCCCGGCTGCTCTTTGATGATGGCCTCACTGCGGGCTCGCGCGAGTTTTTGCTGCGCGTCCGGTTTTGTTTTACTGGTTGGTTTCCCATCAACATATCCAAGTGATTCCTCCAGTTTCAAAATGTCTGCGGCTGACGGTTTGAACGCAGGCGTTTTTTGAAACGCTGTCCATAGCCCCGCCAAATCTTTGCCCGTCGCCTCCTTGAAAAATGCGTCCGAATACTTTCCCGCGCGCAACTCCTGATTGAGTTGAACCGCGATTTGCGCATTGTAGTTCGCCTCCACGAAGAGCAGGAAAGCCGCGGCGCAGCCATAACCGGAAGTGTAATGTGGACACATCGCCGAACATTGCGCGCACTCCCAGCCATTCGTATAGCCCAGTTTGAAATGCACGTAATCCGCCAGCCCCTCGGTCCAGTGCGGTGGCGTTTTCCGCCAATGATAATCCTGCGCCACATGAGCAATTTCGTGGACCAAATACGAATCCAGTTCTTCCGGCGAATTGGTCAGCCAATCCAATCCCAGGTAAATCTTTCCCCGCTTCATGTAACCGCCGCTGCTGTCACTCATCAAGGTTTTCACCGAGGCATGATTTTGAAAAACGATATCGAAGTGTTTTGGCGCTTCAGATTCCTTTTCACCGAGCAATTTGAGAATTTTTGGATAGGAATCGTTTCCAACTTTCCGCGCGCGGTCCGCCAGGCTTGTTATCTCAGGTGCACCTTTGAAGATTACTGCGCGCACCGGTTCCTCGGGGTTGTGATCGGGAAATTGAACCACCCGCTGGGTCGCGCAGCCGCAAAGATGCGCAAGCGCAAAAAGCAAAAGCGCAATACCGTATTGTGGGAAACGCCTCGTCATCGGAAATGTGACATCGGCTGCGCGGCATTCGTTCAAACCACCGTTTGTGACTGGTAAACTGCGCCGCATTGATTAGCTTATGCGCGCTGTATGAAACAACGGTTTAATTCCATAGAATCCGTCGTCGCCGATTTGCAGAAGGGCAAAATGGTCATCGTCGTCGATGACGCCGATCGCGAAAACGAAGGCGACCTCATCATGGCGGCGGAATTCGTCACTCCCGCGGCAGTCAATTTCATGGCCAAGTTTGGCCGTGGACTCGTTTGTGTGCCCACCACCTCCGAGCGATTGCAGCAATTAGGCATCGAGCGCATGGTCCGGCAGAACCGCGAGACGTTCAAAACAGATTTCCAAATCAGCGTCGATGCCGCGCGTAACATTACCACCGGCATCAGTGCCGCTGACCGCGCCGAAACCATCCGCATCATGGCGGATCCCACGGCGATTCCGGATGATTTGGTTCAGCCGGGCCACGTGTTTCCCTTGCGCGCGCGCCCTGGCGGCGTCCTGCAACGCGCCGGCCACACGGAGGCGGCCGTTGATCTCGTGAAGCTCGCCGGTTGCCGGCCCATCACCGTCATTTGCGAAATCATGAGCGACGACGGCTCCATGGCACGGTTGCCGGAGTTGTTGAAATTTGCAAAAAAACATCGCCTCAAGATTTGCACCATCGCCGACCTCATTCAGCATCGGCGCACTCAGGAAAAATTGGTGGAGCAGGTGGAGGTCGTGAAGATGCCGACCGACTACGGCGAATTCGATTTGCATTTGTATCGTTCGAAAATCGACGGCCAGCATCATCTCGCACTGGTGAACGGCGATGTCGCGAGGAAGAAAAATGTCCTCGTGCGCGTGCACAGCGAATGTCTCACCGGCGATGTCTTCGGCTCGCGCCGTTGCGATTGCGGCCCGCAACTGCATCAGGCGATGAAGCAAATCTCCGAAGCCGGCGCCGGCGTGCTGGTTTACATGCGGCAAGAGGGCAGGGGCATTGGCCTCGCGCCCAAGATCAAGGCCTACAAATTGCAGGAGCAAGGTTACGACACGGTCGAAGCGAACAAAAAACTCGGCTTTGACATGGATTTGCGTGAGTACGGACTCGGCGCGCAAATCCTCGCCGACCTCGGCTTGAAAACCATCCGCCTGCTCACGAACAATCCGAAAAAAGTAGTCGGTCTGGAAGGCTACGGCCTGAAAATCGTCGAACAGGTGCCCATCCGCGTGAAACCAAACGCGCACAACGAGCGTTATCTCAAGACCAAACGCGAGAAGATGGGGCACTTATTGTGATTTGCGATTTTCGATTGGCGATTTACGATTGTCCGTGCGGGTTCTTGCAGTGTAAAAGCCGTTCGGTGATCGGTCCCGAAGGGATTTTGTGAAAATAGCCCGGCGTTTCAACGCCGGGTTTGTGCGGATTGCCGGCGAGTCCCGAAGGGACGACTGAAGGGTAATCGTTCAGCCGTCCCTTCGGGACTTGGAAAGTTGCCGATACAACCCGGCGTTGAAACGCCGGGCTATCATCAATCGTTCCTTCGGAACTCAGGGTGGCTGCCAAATATGGCAGGGGGGTGCATTGTTAAAATCGCACAACCGCAGTCAGGTTTTCCAATGTTAAAGAAAATTCAGAAACAGAAAATTCAAGCGGTTGGCGGCACGTTTGCCATCGTCGCCTCCCGTTACAACGGGGAATACGTTGATGCCATGGTTCACGCGGCAAAAGTGGAATTGGACAACGCCAAGGCGAAGATTCGCATCGTGCGCGTTCCGGGAGCGTTTGAGATTCCGGCAGTGGCGGCTCGGTTGGCGGCTTCCGGGCGATACTCCGCCATCAGTTGCCTCGGTGTCATTTTTCAGGGAGAGACGAGTCACGCCCAGCACATCGGCTGGGGCGTGACACATGCATTGGCACAAATCCAAGTGCAGCATAAGGTTGCGGTGATTCATGGAGTTTTCGTCTTCGAGAAAGTGAAGCACGCCAAAGTTCGTTGCCTCGGGGCGAAGCACAATCGCGGGACCGAAGCTGCCCAGACCGCTTTGGAGATGGCGCGCGTCATGGCGGCGGTTCGGTAAGTCAGGTTTTACATAATTAGCCAAGGTCACGCCAAGAATCAGCCAGTGTGAAAAGATGGGAGGGAGTCTTGCGGTTGATTAACCCAAATGATAGTTTCCTGCCCGATTCAATCGAACCAAAATCTATGAAATCGTCTTTTGCTATTGTTACTGCCATTGGAGTTGCCAGCCTGGCGCAATTTGCGACCGCGGCGGACATCACCGGCACCGTCACTCTCAGCGGCACGCCACCTGCCGAACGCGAAATCACCCCGCTCGAAAATGATGCCGTTTGCGGTAAGCTGAATGGCGGCAAAGTGTTCACCACGTTTTATGTCGTCGGCCCGAACAAAGGATTGGCCGACGTCATCGTCGAGTTGAAAGGCGTGCCTGCGAAAGCGGCTGACGCCAGCGCCCCGCCGGTCGTGATGGACCAGAAAGGCTGTCTTTACGAGCCGCAAATCGTCGCGGTGCAAACCGGCCAGAAACTCATCGTGAAAAATTCCGACCCTTCGTCCGTGCCGATGCACAACGTTCACATTAATCCCACGGCCCCCGCGAATCTGGCCGAATACAGCACGAAAATCAGCCAACCGCAAATGTCAGGCGGCGCTGATCTGGTCTATAATTTTTCCGCTCCGGAAAACTTCATGAAATTCCAATGCGACGTGCATCCCTGGATGTTCGCGTGGGTCACCGTCGTGGACAATCCGTACTTCGCCGTGACCGGCAAGGATGGCAAGTTCACCATTAAGAATGTGCCGCCCGGCAAATACAAGATCGTGGCGCTGCATCGCAAAGCGTCGCCTTCCGGCATGGAAAAAGATGTCGAAGTGAAAGACAGCGG
>DASZPR010000137.1:0-5433 GCA_035550235.1 Verrucomicrobiia bacterium
GGTCCGGCCGGTTCTCCGCCCAAAAGCTCGCCTCACCTTCTTCACTGTCGAAGAGGGGAACTTCCTCCCAGGTCGAAAAAGCGCGCATATTCTTACGTGTTCCGTATTCCGTGTTCCGTGATTATTTTATCGAGCTTTGGAACGAATTCACGTTTCACGTTTTACTGATTCAACGTCTGATCCACTTTCCGCTGGTAAAAAAACCTTTCCTCCGGCTCGAAAGGCCGGGCCAGCATCACCCGGACCTGTTTGCCATTCGTTCGATACACACTAAAAATTCCCACCCCCGCGGCGGACATGCCTAAATTAAAAAATCGCGCTTGCGCGGAAAACCGCGCCGAATCCGGCAACAGTCGAAGCGCAAACGGGTCTTCAAAAGACTCCTCCACCTCTCGTTGCGTCAAAGAACTGTCGGGACTGAGAGGCGAATTGTTCCAATCAAACTCCATAGAGAGTCGATTTGTACCTTATTCGCCAATGCATTGTCCATACATTGTATTTACACATGGTGGCGATTATTTGTCAAATGTTTTTCACCAATTCCATCGAAAAAGTGGGCCACCGGTTGTAATCCGATGGCCCGCTTGCACTTGAAAATGAAAAGCTCGCCTAATCGCCGCCGCCACCGCCGCCGCTGCCACCGACGCTGTTCATCAGGGCAATCAAGGGCAGGAACATGGCGATGACGATGCTGCCGACGATCACCGCCAGAAAAACGATCATAATGGGCTCCAGCAGTGAGGTCATGGCCGCCACGGCGTTATCCACTTCTTCGTCGTAGTTGTCCGCAATCTTCAGCAACATTTCCGGTAGCGCGCCGGTTTGTTCACCGACGTCCACCATGCTGACGACCATCGGCGGAAACACCTTCGAGGCTTCCAGCGGCGCGGTGATGGTTTCACCCTCTTTCACACTGTCATGAATCGCCTGCACCGCGCTGCCCACGACCACGTTGCCGGAAGTTTCCTTCACAATGGTCAACGCCTGCAAAATAGGAACACCGCTGCTGATGAGTGTGCCCAGCGTGCGGGTGAAACGCGAAATAGCCACCTTGGTCACCACCGGTCCGAACACGGGCGCCTTCAACTTGATCTTGTCATACACGCGCCGTCCGCCCTTGGTGCGGCCAATCAACATCAAGCAAATCCACGCCACAATCGCGACCCCCACAGCAACCACGATGTGATTCTTGATCGTATCGCTGATGCCCAGGACCAGGCGGGTAAACGCGGGGAGTTGCGCGCCATCCAACATGCCCGCGAACACTTCCTTGAATTTCGGCACCACCATGACCATCAAAATCATCAGAATGGCCGTCGCGACCACGAGCACGGCGCAGGGATAAAACATGGCGGCGATGACTTTACCTTTGATCTTCTGCGCCTTTTCCATGAACTCGGACAAGCGCGCGAGCACGACTTCAAGCACACCGCCCAGCTCACCGGCCTTCACCATGTTCACGAACAACCGGTTGAAAACCTTGGGATGCTGCGCCAGGCCTTCGGAAAAGGTGCTGCCGCCTTCGATGGACAATGAGAGCTCGCCGATGATCCGTTTCAGCGTGGAGTTCCTTTCCTGCTTTTCCAGCACGCGCAATCCGCGCAACAGCGGCAGACCTGCGTCCACGAGCGTCGCCAACTGGCGGGTGAACGTGGTTAAAACCTTCGATTTTACCTTCCCGCCAAAACCGGGAATCTTGATACTGATCTCGCCTTTTTTCTTCTTGGCGGGAGCCCTGCCGGCGCCTTTGGGAGCGCCCTTCTTCTCAGCCTTGGCCTTTTCCACCTCGACGATCTTAGTGGGAAACAGGCCCATTTCCTTGACGCGGCCAATCGCTTCGTTCTGGCTGTTGACCTCCAGAGTCCCCTTGGTTTCCTTCCCGTGGGAATCCATGGCGACGTAATTAAACTTAGGCATAAACGCTCCTTAAAACAGCCTGCAGTCCAAAGCCCACAGTCCACAGTTGAACACTTGCGCGCGCTTGCGGAGATTCGACTGAGGACTGAGGACTGGAGACTGTGGACTCATTACGTGTATTTTACGACTTCTTCAATAGTTGTATCACCTTCGAAGATGCCTCGCAAGCCGTCTTCCCTCAAGGTGACCATGCCGAGCTCGACGGCTTTCTGCCGCACCACCACGGTCGGCGCGCGTTCGTTAATCAACGTCCGGATCGGATCGTTCACGATCAACAATTCATAAATACCTTTGCGCCCGCGGTAACCGGTGTCGTTGCAATTCGAACAACCCCGGCCGTAATAAAACACTTTGTCGCCCAAATCGTGCGGCGACAGGTTGAGGAGCGAAAGCTGCGCTTCGGTCGGCTCAAACGGCGTGCGGCAATTCTTGCAAATCGTGCGCACCAGGCGCTGGCCGAGCACGGCCATGAGGGTCGAAGAAATCAAAAATGGTTCTATACCCATGTCCACCAGACGCGTGACCGCGCCGGGCGAATCGTTTGTATGCAATGTGCTCAAAACCAAGTGACCGGTGAGCGACGCCTGAATGGAAATCTGCGCGGTTTCCAGGTCGCGCATTTCACCCACCATGATGATATCCGGGTCCTGGCGCAGGAACGAACGCAGCGCCTTGTTGAAGGTCAGGCCGGCGCCTTCATTGATGGCCACCTGCATGATGCCTTCGATATCGAATTCCACCGGGTCCTCCGCCGTGAGCAGCTTGGAATCAATCGTATTCACGCGGCGCAAACAGGAGTACAAAGTCGTGGTCTTGCCGCAACCCGTCGGGCCGGTAATGACGAAAATGCCGTTCGGCCGCAGGATGACTTCGTTGACGAAGTCGTAAACGTACTTGGGAAACCCAAGCGATTCGATTTCAAGATTCACCGACGAACGATCCAACACGCGCAACACGACCGATTCACCGAATTGCGTCGGCAGCGTGGAAACACGCAAGTCGATCTGCTTGCCGCTCAGGTTATAGGCGATACGACCGTCTTGGGGAATGCGCCGCTCGGAAATGTTCAGGTTCGCCATGACCTTGATGCGCGAGACGACGGGAATCGCCAGGTGCTTCGGCGGCGGAGACATTTCGTAGAGCGCACCGTCCACGCGGTAGCGGATGCGGAACTCCGTTTCAAACGGTTCAAAGTGAATGTCACTCGCGCGATCGGCCACCGCCTGCATGATGACCAGATTGACGAACCGCACGATGGGCGCGGCGTCCGCCAGGTCGGCCAGCGCGGTGGCGTCCTCAGTATTGGTGGCCTCCTCCACTTCGCGGGCCATTTCGCCATCTTCACCGAGCGCCTTGAGAATTTCCGAGACGTTCTCACTGTCATCCGCCCCGTAATGCCGCTCGATCAGTTTTTCGATGTCGGCAGGATTGGCGATGACCGGCTGGATTTCCTTGCGGACCATGAACCCAAGTTCATCAACGCGCGCCGGGTTCAACGGCTCTTCAAAAGCGACTTGCAGCGTGGAATCGAATTGCGCCACCGGGATGCAACGATACATCCGCGCCGTGTTGGCCGGGATGTTCTTCAGCAGGTCCTGCGTGAAATCCGTGTTCTTCAGATCAACAACCGGCGCGCCCAGATAATTGGCTTCGATCTGCAGGATGGTGTCCAGGTCCATGATGCCGAAATCCTGGAGAATCTGGATCACCGCGTTACCCGACCGCTTGTGCTCGGCTGCAACTTCCTCAAATTGCAGGTCGTCAATAAGGGCTTGCTCCTTAATGAGCGCCAGCAATGGATTTAAAATTTCTTCCGCCATATCAAATTATTTTGCCGGAACTGCCGGAGCGGCGGCTTGCGCCAGCTCGAGTTCCTGCAGTTTCGCCTGCACCGTCACCGGGTCCTGCGCTTTCGTCACGACTTCCTCACGGGAAATCAGGCCGGCGAGATATTTTTCCACCAAAAAGCTGTCCAGCGTCACCATGCCATATTTCGCGCCCGTTTGAATATCCGATTGGATACGGAAAGTCTTGTTGTCACGGATCAGCGCCGCGATCGAAGGCGTATTCACCATGATTTCAAACACCGCCACGCGGCCAGGCTTGTCGATGCGCGGAATCAGCAATTGCGAAATGACCGCCTGCATGACCGTCGAAAGCTGAATCCGAATCATTTCCTGCTGGTTCGTCGGAAATGCGTTCGTGATACGGTCAATCGTCTTGGCCGCACCGGTGGTGTGCAGGGTGCCGAACACCAAGTGACCCGTTTCGGCCGCCGTGATGGCCGCCTCGATAGTCTCCAAATCGCGCATTTCACCGACCAGCACGATATCCGGGTCCTGACGCAAGGCACGCCGCAAACCCTCCGCGAAACTCGGCACGTCCACGCCGATTTCACGCTGCGTCACGACCGCCTTCTTATGCTTATGATAATACTCGATCGGATCCTCGATGGTGATGATATGTGCCTCTTCGCGTTCCTCATTGATGATATTCAACATGGACGCGAGCGTCGTGGTCTTGCCTGAACCAGTCGGACCCGTCACGAGAACCAAACCGCGGGGTTTATACAGCAGTTCCTTGACGCTCGGCGGGATGCCGATTTGCTCCATCGTCAGCAGCTTGCTGGGAATCTGCCGGAGCACCATGGCGAAATTGCCTTTTTCCTTGAAAGCGCTCACGCGAAAACGCGCCGCCTCGCCGAAGGCAAATCCATAGTCCGCGCCGCCCCGCTCGCGCACGTGCTGGATGTGCTCTTCGGAAGTGATGCTCCGCATCAATTCCTCGGCGTCCTCAGGCGTCAAAGCCGGCCCTTCCACGCGGTGCAAAATTCCGTGAACGCGGATGGTCGGCGGAATACCCACGCGGATGTGGAGGTCAGAAGAGCCTTCCGACACCACCAACTGCAACAAATCTGACATCGAGTAGGACATGCTATATCGGCTTTAGGTTTGGACAGTGTAACATCGCAATTCGCACGCAGGAAAGAGTTTTGAGCCTGGGGAAAATTGGCATTGCAGACCAACCCGCACTGTCCTTTTGTTCTCCGGGTTCGTCATTCCTCATCTCTATTCCGAATCTCCAACCGTGGCGCGGATGACTTCTTCGGGCGTGGTCAAACCGGCCAAAACTTTGCGGATGCCATCCTCGCGCAACGTGCGCATGCCCATTTCGCGGGCGCGCGAGCGCAACACCGAGGTTGGAACCTTCTCGTAAATCAATTTGCGGGCTTCATCATCGATGACGAAGATTTCAAACACGCCGAAACGTCCGCGGCAACCCGTGTTCGAGCAATCCGCGCAACCACGGCCTTTCATCGGCGTGGCGTTTTGAATCGTGGCCGAGTCCAGGCCCAAAGCGCGCAATTCCGCCTCGGTCGGGATGTAAGGCGCCGCGCATTTGCGGCACACTTTGCGGACCAACCGTTGCGCCATGAGCGCACGGGTGGAAGACGCCACCAAAAAGGGTTTCACACCGATATCAATCAAACGCGTCACAGCGCCCGGCGCGTCGTTC
>DASZPR010000138.1:0-1521 GCA_035550235.1 Verrucomicrobiia bacterium
GATTATTCCGAAGCGTTACGCGTGGAAGGGCGCGAAGTTTATTCGCGAGATCACGTTCCTGGATCGGGATATTCTGGGGTTTTGGGAAGTGCGGGGGTATTCGAACACGGCGGATCCGTGGACGGAGGATCGGTTTGCGCCGAGCAATTTGCCGTGAGCCATCCAGATTTCTCCGTGAACCCTAAAGCCACCTCACCCCGGCCCTCTCCGCTGCGGAGCGGGGGAGAGGGAGAAGTAGTTCCAGCGTTTAGGGTTACCTCGTATATGATGGGCTGGCCTTAATTGTTAATGCGCTCAATTTATTTCGATTACAACGCCACCACGCCGCTGGACCCGCAGGTCCGCGAGGCGATGCTGCCGTTTTTGGGTGAGGTTTGGGGAAATCCTTCGTCCGTGCATCATGTGGGGCGCAAGGTGCGGGCGTTTTTGGATGAATTTCGCGAGCGGACCGCCAAAGTGCTCGGCTGCAAACCGAGCGAAGTGATTTTCACGAGCGGCGGGACTGAGAGCGCTAATCTGGCGATTTTTGGCGCGGCGCGGTCGCTCAAATCGAAGGGGCGGCATATCATTACTTCGGCGGTGGAGCATCATGCGGTGCTACATTCGTTCCAATATCTTGCGAAGCACGAGGGTTTTGAGGCGACGATTCTGCCGGTGAATCGCGAGGGTCTGATTTCGCCGGATGATTTGCGCAAGGCGCTGCGGCCAGATACGGTGCTCGTCTCGCTGATGGCGGCGAATAATGAGATCGGCACGATTCAACCGGTTGCGGAGCTGGGGAAAATCTGCCGGGAACGCGGCGTGTTGTTTCACACGGATGCGGTGCAATGGTTCGGCAAGGAGCCGTTTTCGGGGGTGCAACAGTTTAACGCGGATTTTGTTTCCGTTTGCGCGCACAAATTTCACGGGCCCAAGGGCGCGGGAGCGCTGTTCATCAAATCTCCGCTGCATCCGGACCCGATTTTATTCGGCGGCAGTCATGAGAATGAACGGCGGGCGGGCACGGAGAATGTGGCGGGTATAGCAGGTTTTGTGGAAGCGCTGGAGCGATTTGTTCCTCAGCCCGTTTTTTCCAAAGAAAAACTGGCTCCGTTATCGTCGCGATTGATTAAACTGGTTGATCGCATCCCCGGCGTTCATTTTGTTGGTACGCGCGAAAACCGGCTCGCGAATACTGTTTCTTTTCTGGTGGAAGGCGCTGATAGTATTTCGCTGCTGGCCAATCTCGACCTGGAAGGCATTTGCGCTTCGAGCGGTTCGGCGTGTTCGGCGGGGTCGATTGAGCCTTCGCATGTGATCTCGGCGCTCGGTTACGATCGGGAACTGGCGAATTCGTTGGTTCGTTTTTCGCTCGGCCGGGAATCCAGCCTTGAAGAGATTGAATTTACGGAAAAAGTTCTGCCTGAAGTTATTCATCGCGCACAACGTACCGAAAAAGTCGGGAAAACTTTGTGAATGACTTGTCGATTTTGTGAACAAGACGGGGTTGGCGGATTTGCTGGCGGCGATTGTGAATTCTTT
>DASZPR010000139.1:0-1544 GCA_035550235.1 Verrucomicrobiia bacterium
AGCGAGACACCTAGTTGATCCACTTTCTCGAGCGAAACATTCGCGCGACCAAACAAGGACAGACTGCTCATCACGCCCGCGAGCGGCCCCATCAGATAAAGCGTGGTCACGACGTAACCCGTGAGCGTTTTCATACTGAGATGGGAAATTTCCGGCAATAAAAAGAGAATCAAACCAATGAGTGTGAAGAACAAAAAATGGCTCCAGTTCTGTGCCGCGACGAATCGCACTTCGGCGGTCACATTGTGCTTCTGAAAAGCCTCGGTCGTGTCCTGCACGTGTTTATTGAGAAAAGCGCCACGGCGGCTGCGATGCAATTTCAATTCCTTGATGCCCTCAGTCAGCGCGCGGAAATAACCGAACAATCGGTCTTCCTCCTCGCGCGCCTGGTTCAAATGATGAAACGCGCTGCGAACAATCAATCGATAAACCACCGCACCCAGCAGGATGAGCACACACGCACCGAGCAAAATTTTCCAGGAAAGCCACCCAAGATAGGCCGCCCCGCCCAGCAGCATCGCAAGATTTACGAACACAATCGGAATTGCCAGCAATGCCTGGGTGATATTGAAAACGTCGTCGGTCAGTGCCACGAGCAGGCGCGGCGTGCCTAGTTCTTCCAGCCGGCGCAACGGCACAGTCAGAATTTTTCGGATCAATTCACGGCGCAAATTCGACACCGCCCCCTGCGCGAAGCTGGCCAGCAAGGCTTGCGAGACGAAGGTCGAAATAATCTTTCCAATGCCGAGCCAGATGAATCCCCACAGCAGCGCTTTGGGATGTTGATCGCTCGTCAAGGCAGCGCTCACCAGCGCGATGAGTCCCATGTTGCAGGCGCCGCTCAAGAGCGCCGTGCCCGTGGTCACCACCATCATACCGCGGCAAGTGCGCCAGATAAATTTAAACAAGTTCATGTGTCTGAGTTTTTTGGGTTACCGCGGGAGCGGGCATCGTTTCCACGAGGCATTCCTCGATTTCTTCGGCGAGGTATTTGACGTTGGGTTCGACGAAAATATTTTCGTGCGAGCCCGGGATCGGCTTCACCGTCACACCGCCGCGCGCGAGTTTGCCCCAGCAGAAATCTTCCGCGAAGGAGCAGAAAATCGGCTGGCCGCGCGTGCGGAGCAAGGTAACATGCCCGGCGTAGGAGCGTTCCACGTGGGCCACGAGCGCGTTCAGGTGAATTTGCCAGAACTTCAGCTCGCTCTCCGGGAAATGATTGACGTCGATGACTTCGTCGAGATCGACATTGGCGGAATTTTTTTCGTGACGGAATTTCACGGCCGCTTTGCGCCAGAGCACGCGGGCTTTGCGCACGATGTAACGGCGTTGTTCCTGCGGCTCGAGTAACGTGACAAAATCCTTGAGCCAATAATACAGGTTGCGCGCGAAACGATAGTGGAACGTGGGCCGCCACCATTCCAGGCGCTCGTAACCCGCATTCGAGGGCGAGGCATCGATCAGCAGCAGTTGCGCCACGCGTTCACTTTGCGAGCGCAATTGGCGCGCCATTTCATAAGCAACATTTCCACCGAAACAATAAC
>DASZPR010000140.1:0-1664 GCA_035550235.1 Verrucomicrobiia bacterium
CCTTTTCATCGAGCGCGTGCCCGCCGCCGTCAGCGGCCAGAAGACGAGCCGGAGGATGACGGTGAGAACAACAATCGCCCAGCCGTACGGCACTTTCACCGCCGCATGGAGAAAATTCATGGCCAGCAAAAGAGCCTTGGCGAAAAAGCCGAAAAAGCCGAAATCCATGATGGCATCGAAATTATTCCCTAACGCCGCCGCCACTTTGGCGAGCAGATGATATTCCTTCGGGCCGGCGTACAAGGTGAAGTCACGCTTCACGAATTGGTTCGTGGCCAGGGTGGTCTCCGGATAAATGAATGCCGCGGTGTAGCCGTTGGTGGAAGCCACTTTGACTTCATCCGCCGCCACTTGAATCGGCAAATCAATTTTCCGCATCACCACACCCGATGGCTCGTCCTTCGGATCCACGGCCAGCACGAAATATTGGTTGTGGACGGCGGCCCACGCGATATTCGTCTGCGCGACGCGATATTCGGAGCGAGGCGTCCGCGGCATGCAAGCGAAGCCGCGGCTTGAGAAATAACTGGAGCCCACGGTGTCGTGGGTCTTTTCGTCCGACCACATCATGCCAATGTAATAAGTGCCCGAATCGTCCACATTCATCGGCGTGGCCGTGCCAATAGTCCACTCCTGCGGGGGCAATGAAAGTGATTGCGTTGATTTGTTCTCCAGCCAAACGGTCGCAGTGATCAGGAAGTTCGTCGTGGGCGAAAAATCCTTCACGATGACCAGGCCGTTCGTGAGCGTTTTCTCGGCACGCACACCAGTAGCCGTCCGCGTGAGGGTGAAGATGCCATCGCCTTGCACCGCGCTGCCACCGAGAATGGCCAATGTGGGGGAGGGCGTGTAACGGTTCAGTGTCGCGACGCCGCTGGCCTGCGCCTTTTTATTGCGCCAGGACGGAACGGTCTCGGGAAAATCGAGCAACTCGACCAGCTTCAAACCGCCGCCGTACGACGTGAAGGTGTAACGCGCATTTTCATTGGTCACCACTATCAGTTGTTCGTCGACGTTCGTATTGACTTCCAATGACACCGCCGGGCGTGTCATCGATCCGGCCGTTTGCACGGCCTCCTGCAACTGTTGATGAACATCACTGCCGTTGGTGAGCGTGCCTTGAACGACACCATTGGTAACGGTATTGGCCGACTGCGGCGCGGGCTTGCTCGGAAAATACTTCGGCACGATAACGAATTGCCAAAGCACCAGCGCGGCGATGCAGGAAACAATGACTGCGATTGATTTACGATCCATGAAAATTAAATTCGAAAGCCGGCGTTTGGAACCTGAAGTTCGTGATCCACACCTTTCGGTTGTGGAGGGTGGACTGTGGACTTAGCCGCCGGCACCGGGTCTTCTCCCCACGCGCCCCACGGATGACAGCGGCAGATGCGTTTCGCCGCTAGCCAGCTTCCGGCAGTCGCACCGTGGATTTTCAACGCTTCAACGGCATATTGCGAACAACTCGGTTCAAACCGGCAATGGCCCGAGGGACCAAGCAAATAGGTTTTCGCCGGCGAAAGGGTCAGTTGATAAATCCGCACGAGCAGAATGCAGAAGACAGAAGGCAGCATGCGGAAATAACGAAGAACGCGCCGGGGCGCGTTTTCATTCTGCTTTCTGCATTCTTCCTGCTTCATTTGGCTAACAGTCCCGCTTTG
>DASZPR010000141.1:0-2068 GCA_035550235.1 Verrucomicrobiia bacterium
ATAATGGGCAGGGCGAATGGTTTGGATTTGAGTGGCACCGGGATGGAAATCCAACAGTTTGGTTTTGTTCAAAATGAACGGTTTAAGGCGCAGGTGTTTTCGGCCGCCGATGTTTTTGCCTTTCCCACCCGGGCGGACAATTTGCCTCTGATTTTGCAGGAAAGCATGGCTTGTGGAACGCCGATGGTTTCTTTCAATGTTGGCGGCGTGCCGGATCTGGTGCGCCCGGAGGTTACCGGCATGCTCGCTCCGCCCGAAGACGCACGCACGTTTGGAATCCTGATTGAAAGAATCTTGGCCACTGCGGACCTGCGGCAAAGGATGAGCCATGAATGTAGGGAAATTGCCAATAGGGAATATTCGTTGACGTTGCAGGCCCAACGCTATCGCAATATTTTTCAGGGGCTGTTGGACGTTTCAAAAAATGTCTGACCCAATGACATTGAAGCGGTTGCTTTATCTAGGCGATGTTCCAGTGGAGTCGTCCTATCACGGATCAGCGCTGATTTATCGGCTGCTCCAGAATTATCCGCCGGAAAAACTGCGGGTCGTTGAGGGCAATTTGCGCAATTCGTTGCCCGAACGGCGATTGACCGGAGTTCGTTATGCGTCCACAAAAATCGGCTGGAGACGCCCGCTTTATACGCGCTTCAGCCGCTGGGCGCATCTGGCTTATTCCTTGGCTGCCCGTTGGAAAGTTGGTTCCGTCGAGCAATCGCTGGACGATTTTCATCCGGAAGCAGTTCTGACGGTGGCGCATGATTTTCTTTGGCTAGCCGCCGCCCGATATGCCCGGAAACATTCCTTGCCGCTACATCTGATTTGCCACGATGACTGGCCGCGTCTGGCTTCCGTGCCGCCTGTGTTCCGTGCGGGGCTGGAACAAGAATTTAAAAGTATCTATCGTCAGGCTGCCTCGCGTCTGTGCGTGTCGCCTTACATGGTGGAAGAATATGAACGGCGATACGGAGTAAAAGGGACAGTGCTTTATCCATCGCGCTCGGCGGATGCGGCATGTTTTGACGCTCCACCGGAACGGCTGATGAATAATCACCTGCCATTGACTGTCGCCTTTGCCGGCACGATCAACTCAGCAGGTTATGTGCGGGCGCTGCAATCTCTGGCAAGGTGTCTGGAAAAAATTCACGGACAATTGTTACTCTTTGGGCCATTAAAAGAAACTGACGCCGCGCGAGCCGGCTTGAAACAAAGTAACATCAAACTGTGTGGGATGCTTTCCTCGGCTGATCTCATAAAACGGTTGCGTATCGACGCGGATGTTCTGTTCATACCGATGTCCTTCTCACCGGATGAGCGGGAATATTCCGCTTTAAGTTTTCCAAGCAAATTGACGGATTACACCGCCGCGGGTTTGCCCTTATTGATTTACGGTCCGGATTACTGCTCCGCCGCGCGTTGGGCGCGAGAAAATTCTGGCGTGGCGGAGGCAGTCACGGAAGAATCTGTAGCCGCGTTAGACAACGCCTTAAAAAAATTAGTTCAAGCTGAACATCGAATGGCGCTGGCGAAATTAGCTTTACAGAAAGGCCGCGAATTTTTCTCATACAATACCGGCTGGAATATTTTTTGTAGCGCTTTTACCGGCAATCTCTTTCATACAAGTAGCTCAGAAATGGCTTCCGATCAATAGAAACCAAACAGTATAAACCAGTGTCGCTTTTTTCCGTCGTCATTCCAACCTTTAACCGCGCCACGCTCTTGCATGAAGCGTTGGATTCTATCTTTGCCCAAACTTTTACCGATTATGAGGTGATTGTGGTAGATGATGGTTCGAGCGACGAAACATTGCAAATGCTGGCAAATTATGGAAATCGTATCCGTGTGTTTCAACAGAAGAACCAAGGACCGGGCGCAGCGAGAAATCTCGGCGCACAACATGCGACTGGCGAATATCTTGCCTTTCTGGACAGTGACGACCAATGGTTTCCGTGGACATTGGAAGCCTATCACGAGATTCTCTTGCGGCATCAATTTCCATCCTTTGTGGTCGGCAAGCCGTTGCGGTTTCGCGACGAAAAATTATTGCGCTTGGCCAGCGGAGGCCAAG
>DASZPR010000142.1:0-5888 GCA_035550235.1 Verrucomicrobiia bacterium
GAGAACTTGCGATCCGAGGTGAACCTGGATGAGTTTCCTCAACTCACGCGACGGCGCGTCGGATTTAGGGCCGCTGGCCATGCCGACAATATTTCGCGTGACTTGCACGGGCGTGAGAATCAATCCCCACGGAAAACCCCACCAACCGAAAACCGCGGAGAATGCCACCGCGCCGGCTTGGCGCTTGACCGCGCACGAGCGGCAGGAAACCTGGGAATTGCTGGTCCAACGCGTCAGCACGAGGGCCGACCAAACCTGGTGAAATTTGTGGACGTCCACCGGTCCGGTGCCGTTGCACTTCGGGCAGTTGCCGCGCCACACTTCCTCAACTTTTCGGTCGATGTCAGCCGGCGAAAGATTCTGGGACGCGTTGAGGACGTAGGCATTGGTTGCGCATTTGTTATTGCAGAAACGTTGTTGCCCGGAACGCACCCCGCCGATCACGATGGTGGATCCGCAGTAATCGCATTTGGCCATAAAGTTCCTTTTGATTCGAACAGGCAAAATTTAGTTATGCCCGCTAGGAATAACCAGCAGGAATAGAGCCAAAGATTGTGCCGTTAAATCGGGCACTCAACGAAAGAACAGGTCAGCTTTGAAATGTGTCGGCGGCGAGTTTCCGCGTATGATTTCGAATGTCAGCGGGCCAGGATTGTATGAATTTTTCGAATCGTTTGCTATCTCCGGCAAACAATGCCCGGGTCGCTTCCTCGAAGCCTGCATGATCGCCTGCCATGGCGGACATGAATTTATAAGCAGCCTCCCGCAATCGGCGCACTTGGTCCTCTCTTTGATTTTCGTGGCGCGCTTTTTCCACCAATTTGCGAAGTGCCACAGAGGCTCCGCCCGCCTGGTTGTTAAGCCAATCCCAATGCCGGGGAAGCAGCGTGACCTCGCGGGCTACGACGCCAAGATGGGGGCGGCCGGGACCTCGCGGGGGTTCTGGAATTGCGGGATTCGAACGACTCGACTGGGCGGACTCGTTCGGCAGGGGAATCTTACCCAGCATCGCTTTAGCCGTCCCGCGAAAATCAACTTCAATGACTTCACTCGTGGAATCGTCGAAGATCAACACCGATTCAAAGTTCGCGCTCCGCTCCTGCGCGGATTTCGCTTTGAGAGCGACCGCTGCCAGCTCTCCCGCCGCGATTAAATGAACGCCCTGGAATGCCACGCATTTTGTTTTTTGGTGCCAGGCCACGCCAGCCGGTTTCTTTTTATCAATAGTCACGGCTGAATATTACCCGGGTAAAATAGCTTCGTCAATATTATCCGGGTAATATTATATGAGTGATAGCATGCCGCCCGTAAGAGGTGTTCCGGTGCGCTATCCTTTGTGTGTTTCCTTCGCCCAGGTGTCTTTCAGCGTAATCGTCCGGTTAAAGATCGGCTTCGAACTCGCGGTGGAATCCTTATCCAGCGCGAAATAAGCAAGGCGCTCGAACTGATAGCGCAGCTCGGGCTTAGCGTCTTTCAAACTCGGTTCGCATTTCGCGGTGATGACTTCGAGCGATTCCGGATTCAGCACGGATTTGAAATCGCGCCCGTCTTTTTCAGGTTCCGCTTCGGTGAACAGACGGTCGTAGAGGCGCACTTCGGCGTCGATGGCGTGCGTGGCACTGACCCAGTGAATCGTTCCTTTGATCTTGCGGCCAGCGGTCGCGCCGCCGGTTTTGCTGTCCAGATCGGCGGTGCAGCGCAGTTCCACAATATTGCCGCTCGCGTCTTTCACGACTTCATCGCACTTGATGATGTAGGCGTATTTCAAACGCACTTCGCCGCCGGGTTTGAGGCGGAAATATTTCGGCGGCGGCACTTCCGCGAAATCGTCGCGCTCGATGTAAATTTCGCGTGAGAACGGAATCTTGCGCGTGCCGGCATTCGGATCCTCCGGATTGTTGGTGGCGTCAAGCTCTTCGGTTTTGCCTTCGGGATAATTCGTGATGACGACCTTGATGGGCCGCAACACGGCCATTCGGCGCAACGCGATCTTGTTCAATTCCTCGCGGATGGCGTGTTCATAAACCGCGATGTCGGTCGTGGAAATATATTTGGTCACGCCCACGCCCGTGGCGAAATTCCGCAATGCGCTCGCGGGCACGCCACGGCGGCGGATGCCGGAAATCGTGGGCATGCGCGGATCGTCCCAGCCGGTCACGATTTTTTCGTTCACGAGTTGGATGAGTTTCCGTTTGGAAACAATCATGTAAGTCGGAATCAGCTTCGCGAATTCGTATTGATGGGGCAGGGGACGCGGCAGATCGAGGTTCTCCAAAATCCAATCGTAAAGCGGGCGGTGCACTTCGAATTCCAGCGTGCAGATGGAGTGCGTGATGCCTTCGATGTAATCGCTCAGGCAATGTGCGAAATCATACATCGGATAGATGCACCATTTGCTGCCGGTGTGATGATGCGCAGTGTGGCGGATGCGATAGAGCAACGGGTCGCGCAGCCAGATGTTCGGCGAAGCCATGTCGATCTTCGAGCGCAACGTGCGCGCGCCATCGGGAAACTCGCCGTTCTTCATGCGCGTGAAGAGATCGAGATTTTCCTCCACGCTGCGATTGCGCCATGGCGAATCCTTCCCCGGACGATCCGGCGCGCCGCGATATTTGTCCGTGTCTTCGGCGGAAAGGTCGTCCACATACGCTTTGCCCTTTTTGATGAGCTGAATGGCGTATTCGTAAATTTGATCGAAATAATCGCTCGCGTAAAACGGCTCCAGGCCAGCGTCCTGATGGGTCTTGCCCACCACTGCGGGCAAGAAGAAATCCGGCTTGCCGTTGACGGGTTCGGTCACGGGAGTTTTGCCCTTGGGCTTCAATCCATATTTATCCGTCGCCCAATCGCCAATCAGCCACTCGACATCCTCCTCGATGGACTCGACATATTCCACGTCTTCCTTGGTGGGATTGGTATCGTCCATGCGCAGGTTGCAGACGCCGCCGAATTCGCGCGCAATGCCGAAGTTGAGGCAAATGCTCTTGGCATGGCCGATGTGCAGGTAACCGTTCGGCTCCGGCGGGAAGCGCGTGTGGATGCGCGGATATTTATTTTCCGCCACATGCTTCGCGACAATGTCGCGGATAAAATCAGAGGGCGCCGGCGCCGCGGCATCAGTTTTGTTCTCAGTCTTCGGATTGCTCATTTTTGTCGCGCAGGAACCTAACAAGAAGCGAGTTGAATAGCAAATGGGGCTGAATCAACTATTCGTCGATTGTGCCACCGAGCCGCCGGTGTAATTGGATCCAATCACATCGCATGCAAAATTCCCGCAGCTAACAACCATGCGATTAGAATTCCCACAATTGCACTGACGGTCAGGATGAATACCACGGCTACCGGAGGAAGGGTGATCTGTCGTTTCATAGACACACCTCACCATACAAGTTAAGGCATTCTCAGCGGCAGTCAACCGGGGTGGGCGCTCGATTTGCTGCCTGCAATTCCAGGACAAAAGAGGCGCCGCATCCCAGCCTGCTTTCGCAGCGGACGCTGCCGTTCATCGCCTCGGTCAATCGTTTGACGATGGACAATCCGAGGCCATTGGAGGACTCCCCGCCGGTCGGCCGCGCGCTCAGGCGGGTAAATTTGCCGAACATCTTTTTCAAGTCTTCCTCGCTGACGCCTGGGCCCTGGTCGCTGACCGTCACAATGCAGCGGTCGGAGATCATTTCAGCCTTTAAGGAGACGGCGGTTTTTTTCGGCGAATATTTTAAAGCGTTGGAGACAAGGTTTTCGAGAATCTGCAGGGTGGCGTTGCGATCCACGCGGGCGTGGCATTTTCCAGCCGGTTGAAACACGAGTTGAATTTCTTTTCGCTCGGCTGCGAGGGCATGATTTTGGAGACACTCGCGAATCAATTCGGACATGTCGCACGCTTCAAGTTTGAAGGCGAAGTGGCCTTGCTCAATGGCGTTGGTATCGAGAAAATTTTTGACGAGGTGCAGCATGCGCGTGCCGGCGTTGATGATGTTTGAGATCAACCGCTCCGTGAGAACCTGGTCCTGACTGGTGCGAAGTAACTGCGCCGTGCCGATGACGACCGTCAGCGGGTTTCTCAAATCATGAGCGGCGATGCCCATGAACTCGTTCTTTTCCTGGTTTAAATGCGTCAATTCCGTGTTGGAAGTTTCCAGTTTGGCGAGCGCTTCCTGCATTTTGCTGAAGGCGCGTTTGCGGCTGGTTTCAAAAATGACGCCCAGGGTGAACATGAATAGAATGAATCCCATGTATCCCGCCGCCGAAACAATGCTTTCCCATTTCGGATCGTAGGCTGGTTTCATTTGGACGCCCATAAAGCCCAGGGCCGCAATGCCGGAGCACGCGGCGAAACTTATAAGCATCCAGCGTCCGGCGGCCGCGCGCCCCATCAGCAACATGGAACAGAGCGGCACACTGGCGAGCCACGCGATGGCATGCCCCTGCATTCCGCCTTCGAGCAAACACAGTGTTGAGAAGCCGAGCACCAGAATGAGCGATAACATGTTTCCCGCAAAGTGAAGGGAGCCGGTTCGTTTCATCAGCCAGGGAATCAGCCCGAAACCGGTGCTGCATGAGACGACCACGAGCGCTCCCCAGCGATGTCCGATGGCCACATAGAACAAAGCATAGATTACCCCAAAAAAAGAACCCAAATATCCGAATCCACAGATCAGCCGCGCTTGCCGGCCGGTTTCGGGGTCGTGCGCAAAGGATTCAGGAATGAAGTGGTGGACGGCCTTTTCAAAATCCGCAGTGATGGCGTTCCAAAGGAAATTCAACAGACGAAAAAAAATCCCCCGTTTCAATTGGCCGGTTTTTGAGGATGACACGTGAGGACCAGAGGCGGACGGCGCGACTTCGGTTTTATCCCGTGAACGGGCATCTCCCCCAGCCAACAGGCTCCCAAATGTGTCTTCTATCGGCATTTTCCGAAAAATTGTGGACGTACAAAACGATTAATTGTCTCAAAAACAATCACTTGCGAAGCAAATACGTTGCCTGCATTCAACTAAGCAGCCTATGTTCCGAAAGAATCGTCGCAACCGCCTCAACCGCTTTTGTTTCAAGTTCGGGGGCCCGACGACGGGAACGCGTGGCATTAAGGAATAGGGATTGCTGATTTCCACCCATGGCCGCGACCTCAGTGAATCCCATTGGGCACTTGCGCGATATCGATTGGCGGCAGCCTTCGGTGATCGCGTTGATTTTGGCCAATCTCGTGCCGGCGTTCGGCGTGCTGTTTCTGCATTGGGAAGTATTTCCGCTGATGTTTTTGTTCTGGTCGGAAAACGTGATCGTCGGCGCGTTCAATGTGCTCAAGATGCTGGCCGATCAACCGTCCTTCCCTGTGATTTGGATCGGCAAATTATTTATCATTCCATTTTTTTGCGTTCATTACGGAATGTTCTGTTATGGGCACGGTGTTTTCGTAATGGGACTTTTCGGCGGCGGCCTGAATCACATGCGCGGATTCCCCCACGCCTCTGACTTTTGGAATGTGATGATCGAAAACAAACTGGGCTGGGCCATTCTGGGCCTCGCCGTGAGTCACGGCGTTTCGTTTGTGACGAATTACATCGGGAAGGGCGAATATCAGCGCGTTGGCCTGCAACAATTGATGAATCAGCCGTACGGACGCATCGTCGTGATGCATCTCGCGATTCTCTTCGGCGGATTTCTGGTGATGGCGCTGCATTCCCCCACGCCGGCGCTACTGTTGCTGGTCGTGTTGAAAACCGCCTTCGATCTCGGCAGCCACGTTGGGGAGCGGAAGAAATTTGCGATGGCGGCGTCGACAGTCGAACCGGCAGGAGACGAGGTAACAAGTCTCGAACCTTCGGCGGAAAAATAAATTAGAGACTCGTCACCCTCGTCTCCTACGAAATCCGAAGTTTGACCCTTAA
>DASZPR010000143.1:0-2573 GCA_035550235.1 Verrucomicrobiia bacterium
AAATCCCCTTGATCATCGGCATCGACGCTATCCATGGAGATGGGATGGTTCGTGGAACGACGATTTATCCCGCGCCGTTGGGGCTGGCAGCTACCTTTGATGATGCGCTCGTCGAAAAGCTCGCGGCGGAATCAGCCGTGGAAATTCGCGCCAACGGAGCCCAATGGACGTTCGCTCCTAATATTGATGTCGCACGCGATGCGCGGTGGGGGCGGGTGGGGGAAACCTTCGGTGAAGATCCGTTGCTGGTCGGTCGCATGGGAGTCGCCATGGTGCGTGGCCTTCAAGGAGTAAATGGTGGCAATTCCAATAGCGTTCTCGCCTGCATCAAGCATGCGATCGCCGGCAGCGAGCCCATCAACGGGTTGAACGGCGCGCCCGCGGATATTTCGGAACATACGTTGCGCAGTGTGTTCCTGCCTCCGTATTTCGAAGCCATCGAGAACGGCGCCGGTTCGCTGATGATGGCGCACAATGAATTGAACGGCGTTCCCTGCCACGCCAACCAATGGCTGATGGAAGACGTGTTTCGTGGCGAAGGAGGATTCAAGGGATTTATTGTCAGCGATTGGTCGGACATTGAGAGAATGGTGGCCGTGCATCATACGGCGGCGAATCAAAAGGAAGCGGTCTATCAGACGGTCATGGCGGGAATGGACATGCACATGCACGGCCCCGGATTTTTCGAGCCGCTGCTTGAACTCGTGCACGAAGGACGCATTCCCGAATCACGCATCGACGCTTCGGTGCGCCGCATCCTGCGCGCCAAGATGCAATTGGGTTTGTTTGAGCAATGGAACACGCCGTTGGAGCGGACCCGCAGAGATACTTTCACCGAGGAACACCAACAAACGGCGCTGGTGGCCGCGCGGAAATCCATCGTGCTCTTGAAAAATGAAAACTCGTTGCTGCCCCTGGATCCCGCGCGTTTCAAACACATTCTCGTGACGGGACCGCTCGCCAATTCAGAAGCCATCTTGGGTGATTGGGTGTTCCAGCAACCGAAAGAACATATCATTACGCCGTTACAGGGATTGCGCCAAATCGCGCCTGAGGGTTGCGAAATTGTGCCGTTCGACTGCGGTGAGTCCGTCAAGAGCACGCCGCCTGACGTTATTGAAAAAGCGGCGAAGGCGGCGGGCCAGGCGGATGCGGTGGTACTGGTCGTGGGAGATAACGCGCTGCGTTATGCCGCGGCGCGGACGAGTGGCGAGAATGATGATCGTAGCGACATCGAATTGCCCGGCGATCAACTGGCATTGGTGAAGGCGATTGTCGGCCAGGGCAAGCCGGTGGTAATCGTGTTGGTGGGCGGGCGGCCCATTGGTTCCGAGTGGACCATGATGAATGCTCCCGCGGTGGTGGAGGCGTTTGAGCCCGGTTGCAAAGGCGGCCAGGCGATTGCCGAAGTGCTCTTCGGCAAAGTGAACCCCAGCGGCAAGTTGCCGATTACGGTGCCGCGCTCGGTGGGGCAGATTCAAACGGTTTACAACCATGTGGCCTCCTATAATTTGCATACCTTCGCGATCGGCCGGTCGGATCCGTTGTTCTGGTTTGGTTACGGATTGAGCTATACAGCTTTCAAATATGAAAACCTGAAGGTGCCTGCCCAGGTGAAGCCTGATCAGTCCATTACTGTTACCGTTGACGTCACGAACACGGGTTCGCGCGCGGGAGACGAAGTTGTATTGGTGTATCTGCACGACCTAGTCAGCAGCACCACGACACCGGAAAAAGCGTTGAAAGCTTATAAACGGATTTCCCTGGAGCCCGGGGAAAAGAAAACAGTGACTTTGTCCATTGGGTGGAACCAGTTGTCTCTGATCGATGCGCACATGAAACGCGTGGTTGAGCCAGGAAAATTCAGGGTCATGGTCGGGAACCAATCCGCTTTGTTCGAAGTTAAAAATCTTTGAACGGAGTATCTTCCAACGCCTTCGCAAGCGATCATCCCGCCGTCCGAGCACAAAACTTTTGAGGAAGGAAACACCTCCCCGCTTGTGGGGATACCGAACGTGGTGCGGATGATGCGAACATCTTCCTATAACTCGGATCTGATGACAAAGGTTCAAGCACTATGAGATTTTCCATCCGCGTCATGAGAAGTAAATTGTTTCGCAGCGAGAATTCCTCACCGGCGAACAATGGCTTTACACTGATCGAATTATTGGTGGTCATCGCCATCATCGCGATCCTGGCGGCCATGTTGCTGCCCGCTTTGGCGAGGGCTAAGGAGAAGGCCAAGCGGACTCAATGTCTCAGCAACCTGCGCCAGATTGCCATTGGAGCGACGGTGTATGCCACGGACAATAATGATCGCTTTTTGCCGTGCCGAATCGTTTTGGACAATGGCGGCACACTGGCGGATCCACGGCCTTGCACGGATGGTTTTGTTACGCCCGCAATTGATCCGCCGGAAGCCCTGATGTCCTCATCTTTAATGGGGCTGGTCATCAGTTCCAATGGCCCTTCCCCCTGGTTGTGCCCGGACCTTCCCTTTTCAACCGTCAATTACGATCCGGTAAATGTTCAATGGTTGATAGGCTATCAATATTTAGGCGGCGTCAGCGAAT
>DASZPR010000144.1:0-6288 GCA_035550235.1 Verrucomicrobiia bacterium
GAGGTCGTGAATAGGGATGCAAGACCAAGGATTTGGCCCCGAGAAGATAGTCCAAAGACGAAAGACTGTCTGGTTTAAGACTTAGATAAAAAACGAAACTCCCCATTTGAACCAAGCAACAAATGGGGAGTTTCAATTTTATTGTGACGGCAATTTGATGTCGAGTTCAAAATCTCCATCGCGCCAACAGAATGCTGATTGCAACAATTTTAGATGCGTCTGCCCTGGGTTCTTTACGCGAAGTGGTTGCAGAGCCGCACGGATTGATGGATGGTTGGATAAATAGATAAATAGATAAGCGGTCGCGAACGACAGCTTCACTCGTTACTTTTATAATATGAAAGAAATCAAGGCTCAGGATTGGAATACGTTTTGCCAACGGCTCAGTGAACTCGAACGCGGCGCATCGGTGGACATCCTTTGGATCGATCGCGCCTCGAACACCGAGCGCCCGATCGCGCGCGCGGCGGAATTTCAGCAAATGTCCTTCGGCGCGAAGGACGGTTGCAATGATCAAATCACCATTCGCGCCGGTGGCGAGACCGAGACTCACCACGAAATTGTTGAGCCCATTAACATTCGACTGCGCCAGTCCGGCAAAGACGGAAGTTACAACGGCATGGCCATTGAAGCCGAAGAGGGCACCACACTCGTGACCTTCCAGCCGGCCATTCACAGTGCCGCGCTCGCCGGGCTTTGAGACCCTCGCCCGGATAAGTGGATTAATGGATAGTTGGGGTATTGGATTATTGGAGTGATGGATAAAGGGCCCAGCGTCACGTCCATCAATCCATTCATCCATCACCCCTTCCCCCTCCCGCTCCCCTCTGGGGTTTCTAGCGCTTCCGAAAGCGGGTTTTACCGCGTTGAGGCAAATCTTCCCGCGTTTAGGTTGCTAGCGAAATTGGCGGCTACGGCAAACAAGGAGACGATTGACATGAAAAAGATAATTTTAATTGCGGGCGCGGCGGTGGCGTTGGTTTTGGCCGGTTGCGATAAAGGCGGGACGAGCGACCAATACGGCACCAGCAGTGGAACCGCGAATAGCAACAGCAATTCCGCCAACGGAATGCATAGCAGTTCCAATTCGCCGGTCACTCCGTGATCTCTCGTTACTCGCAGTGCCGTAGCGGGGGGATGGGAGAAAACGGCGGTCCCAGGCCGCAGCCATCCATTTTAACGATTGGAAGCGATGGCGCTCAGAGCCTTTTCCGGCGCGCGATATTTTTCGCCTTCGACCAGGGTAATCGCTTCGCCGTAGTCATTGCGAAACTTCACCGGAATGCTCATGCGGTCCCGGCCGTCTTTCGTCATGAACACGCAGAAATGCAGATGCGGTCCGCTGGAAAAACCCGTGTTGCCGGAATGCGCTATCAAATCACCGGTCTTCACAACCTGCCCCGGATGCACCGTCACGCCGCCCTTTTTTAAATGGCAATAGTGGCCGAGTGTGCCGTCATCGTGACGGATCAACACGTAATTATTGTAGGGATCGTATTTGATGTCCCCACCGCCGCGGTCCGAGTCATCCTTCACTTTCACGACCAGTCCGCCGCGCGCCGCATAAACCGGGGTGCCTTCGGGCATTTGCCAATCGATGGCGTATTTGTTCGAGCCTTGATGGCTATATTTCCCATTGTAACCCTGCGTAATTTTATGCGTGGTGCCCGGCGCGTACGGCAGCGAGTAAACGTAATCGTCCGGCTGCGCCACGCTGCTGCCCATCTTGTAATAATTCGTGTAGGAATATTGCCATTCCAGATTCGTATCCATCGGCGACAACGTGAACGCCTCCGTTTCACCTGGCTTAAACGTGGCGGTGTAAGGGAACGTCACATCGCCTTTCAAATTCACCGTGGCGAAATCAAAGGTCATCGTGACTTCGCTCAACTCGGAATTCTTGACGAAGAAATGCGTAGCGCCGCCCTGCCCGGGCTCCGCGGTCACTTTTACCGCGGTCTTCTCGGTGGAAACGGCCCCGTAAGTTGGCGGAGACGGCCAGGGAAAAATCGCGCCGCCCAGGATCACAGCGAGCGCAAGGAGGGTGCGATTGAGTTTTGAATTCACTTTGATTGTTTTCAATTGTTTCAACATTGGAAAAAGGCCGGTCGACCCGGCACTCCAGAAATCACGCGGCCATGGGCAGTGCCTTGCGGGTGCGCGAACGCGGGCGCGAAGGCACCGGACGCGGCAGGGGTTCGCCGAAATCGGGAAAGCCATCGCTGCTCCAATAAAATTGTTTGGCGTGAACGTCGCGGTCCTCCCAACCGTTTTTCCGGCTGGATTTGGAGTGATAAACGATCCAGTCCTCGGTCTGGCACAGCGATTTCACGAATGAGCAATGCCCCACGCCCCACACGGTATCCGTCTTCTGGAAAACCGGGCCGTGCTTGCGCCATTTCGCCGGATTAAGAACATCCGTCGTGTTGTTGTGCAGCATGCCGAGGCAATAATCCGCGGTCCAACTGCCGCTCGCGGAATAAACGATGAATAAATCGCCGTTGCGGCGGAGCACCTGCGGTCCTTCGCAAATCGGCATTTCCACGCGCTCCCAATTCTGCTGTGGCTCCGCGAGCAAGACCCGTTCGCCGGAAACCGTGATGGGATTGCTCATCGGCGCGATGTAAAGATTCTGTTGCCCGTCGCATTTGCCAGGCCAGCCGGACCAGATGAAATATTTTCGGCCGTAATCCAGCGTGAGCACGGTGCCATCGATCGCCCAACCGCCCGTCTCCAATTGTCCACGGCACGAATACTTGCCGCGCGGGTCCGAACCTTCGGCCTCAATCACCCACATCCGATGATTCGCATTCTCGCCGTTATCCGCCGCGTAGTAGATGAACCAGCGGCCATCGATCAAATGGAGTTCCGGCGCCCAAACGTTGTCGCAATTCATCCCGAGGGTCGGAGCGCTCCACACGCGTACGCCGGGATCATTGCCGATGCCGGCGATGGTGCGCGAGCGGCGGATGTAAATATGCCGCTTGTTCCGGCTCTCACAGTAATAATAGAAACCGCCGTGGAAAATCATCCACGGGTCGGCCGAATGCGGTGGGAGGATCGGGTTTATAGTTTTGCGCGTTTAATTGTTCACGTCATGGAAACGAGCGCCACACACGGCGCACGCTTCGGGGATAGAATTCCCCAACGCGTCAAACGGCAAAATCGGCACCGGTCTGATTCTGATGTCGTAGTTTGTCTGACAGGTCCGGTGGAACGTATAGGAATTGGCTGGGAGAAGTGTTGAATTGCCTCAGAAATGCCGTTGGCTTAGAAAGGAACCGTTTCATGCTACAATCCATGCGCCTAATCCGGTATCTTCCCGTATATCTGGAGCCCATGCTGGCGCTTCATCGGAGCGCTATCGAAGGATTCGATCTTGGCATGACACAACAACAGGATGAGGCGGATCTGACGGCCATCGAGAACGTTTATCTCGGTAACGGCGGGGACTTCCTTCTCGGTTTTATCGACGAAACTTTAATGGCGATGGGCGGCTTCAAACGGCTATCGCCAGGTTCCGCCGAGTTACGGCGTATGCGGATCGCGCGCGACCTTCAAGGCCATGGCTATGGTTCCGTGATGTTGGAAGACCTGGAGCGAAGAGCTTTTAAATCGGGCGTTCGCACGCTCTTTCTCGATACCGCGAGGAGACGTCCGCTAACACTGGAGTTTTATCGCAAGCACGGCTATGAGGAAACTGGCCAAAGTTTTTACGGTGCCATTGAGACGATTCAGTTCAAGAAGACGTTGGAAGTGCAGCAAGGCTAAAACTGAAAAACGTTCAGTAAGACTGATTCATTCAAGCCGATACTTTTCGCCGTAACAATCCCCGATACGCTCCCGCCGCAATCAGTCCGAAAACAGCGTGCGTCACAATTACCGAAATCTCGTTTCCGCGCATGGCGGGAAACCACAGTGAAACCGCCCCAAGATTTAGAAGATACAACACCAATCCCACGACGCCGCCCGTGAGTACCGCCGCCATCTGCCGAATATGACTGACGGCAAGTGAAATAATAACACCATAAACGAGTGAGAGCACCAAATGGAACAACACGGTCACAAACGTCCCCAGGTTCCAAGCCGCCGGCACGATTCGGCCCATCAAAGCGGGGGTAAAAGTCGTGAGCCGTTCCCACGGGCTTGCGTGCGGCACGATCAACAGAATGACACCGGCAATCAGCCCGGCACCCACCGCTGGCATTCCCTGCCAATGGCTGTGCTCGATTGGTTCCGTGGCATGAGGATGCTCAAAACCCCTGATCATAAACGTCACACAGGTATCGCGCGAAGTACCTGTCCTTTCTTTCGAATCAACCGAGTGCGGCGGCGTTGGTAAAAATTCGAAGGTCCGTCCTGCCGTTCAGCCTCCACTTCAGCCAATTCCTTTTCCAGCCGACGCACGCCCTCCGTCAAAAATCCGAGCGCGCGATACAAATTGGCGCGCTCCCGATCAGTCCCCGCCAAGGCTTCATTCTCCCGAAATAACTCCGCAGCTTCATCCAAAGGCCGTTTCATAGTTACTTTACACCAAGCTGGCTCTCAACCGGCTCCTTCTCAATTGGGGCGAACACCGGACTCGGACACGGTCAAGCCCAAGGCATTGGACACTTCAACCATTGGAACGGGATGACCTTGGCCGGACCACTACTAAAAGTGCCAATTAGCTAAATATGTCCAAAAATAATCACTTTTATCTCTTGCAAGGCGGGGGCGGGTATGGTGGAGTCGTCCTTGCAAGGTTTGCTCGACGTAACTCGTTGTGGCAGAAGCGGCTCACGGTGAAAGTGATTCATCCGTTGCGGAATTCCCCCAGCTTTGACGCTAAAAGTGGGTGGGAATAAATATCCCAAGAGGTAATTTTGGGCGTATTCGAGTTGAATTCAACTCAGGCTACGGTATGCTGTTTCGCTTTGTGAGTGGCGGTCTTCTGGTGTTTGCAGCTTCAAACGCCTCGGCGGACAAACCTAACATTAAGCTGTTCAGCCGTTTGCGGTGAAATCCCGCACTTTATATGAACCAAAACGGACTGTGCGCGTCTGATTACATATGTTGAATAGAAAAGGGAACAAAGCTTCGGCGGCCAAAGGCCCCCGACGCAGCCAGGAACCCGCGGCCAAGCCGCGTCCGGTTCGCCATCGCTTTATTATTTCGAGCAAGTCGGCAATGCAATCCCGCGCCCAGACCGAGGAGCATCGGTCGGCCAATGGCCATTCTGCCAAGAATGCCAACGGCCACGGCAAGACCGCAGCCCCGCAGAAAGCGGTAAATGCGAAAAATCCGGCGCAGAAAAATACCGAAGCTTCCGAACCCAAGAATCCCAGTTTTACCTTGGCTTCCTTGGTAGATTTGACGGAAACGATCAAGACGTTGCTCGGTCTCCAGCAGGAAAATGGCTACGTCACGTATGACGACATCAATGATATCCTGCCCGACAACCTGAGCCCGGACGATCTTGACGAGCTTTACACCAAGCTCCGCAGCCTGGACGTGGAAATCGTCGACCAGGCGGAAGTCGAACGCGCCAAGCCCGCGCCCCAGGAAGAGGACGAGGATGCGCGTCTGGAAATCCTCGACGACCCGGTTCGGATGTACATGAACCAGATGGGCAAGGTTCCCCTGCTCACTCGCGAACAGGAAGTCGAAATTTGCAAGCGCATCGAAGACGCCGAAATCGAGATGAAACGCATCATCTACGCTCTCGGTTTCGCGGCAAAGGAACACATCGCCATCGCCGAAAAACTTCTTTCAGAACCCCCGAAGGAACGTTTTGACCGCGTCGTTGTCGACAAACAGGTCGCCAACCGCGATCGTCATCTGCGCAATCTCCGCCTGCTCATCAAAAAAGTGCGCGGAATGGATCAGGACGTGGATAAAAAGTATCTCGCCTTCTGCAAAGTCGTCCAGAAGAGCCGCCGCGAAAAGCTCCAGAAGGAATTTCTCAAGCTGGACAAGAAAGTCCAGGCGACGTTCCCGAAATTCTTCTACAAGCAAAAAGTTGTGGAAGAAATGATCGTCGTCGCCGGCAACGTGCACGAAAAATTCCAGGCCAGCCTGCGCCGCATCCAGGAATTGGAAGCGATGCACAAGTCCTCCGCACGCGCCGCGGAAATTGAAGCCGAGCGCTCCAAGATCGGCGTGCTTGAATTGTTCGTGCGCATGTCGCGCGAGGAATTCTATAAAACGTTCACGGAGTTGAAACGCGCCGCCGACCGCGCGCAACAGGCCAAGACCCACATGGCCGAAGCGAATTTGCGCCTCGTGGTCTCGGTCGCCAAGAAATAC
>DASZPR010000145.1:0-1736 GCA_035550235.1 Verrucomicrobiia bacterium
TTCCGCAGTTCCGGGGTGGAGAGCCTGGCGATGGAGCTGATGGTATGCCCGGCCCGGCTTACATCGCGCAAGAGAGCGAGCCGTTCAATTTCCTCACCGGAGTAAAGGCGCCGGTTGGATTCGGTGCGGGAAGGAAGGACGGCGTTATACCGCTTTTCCCAAATACGAATCACGTGCGGACTCAATCCGGTGCGGCGAGAGACCGCCTGAATGGTCAAGAGTGGCTCTTCCATGTGAGACAAATATTAGACAAAACACTCGATTTGAGAAGTAGAATATCGCACAATTTCCTAAGTTATTTGATTATATACACTTAAATTAAATTCATTGCGATTCCAATACTTCGACAAATAATTGACAAAGATTCTTTTATTAGACAAAATGTAGACATGATTCGCATTCGAGGAACGGTTCGCGTTGCGGGCGACGAGCGCCGAAGCAAGCCTGCAGTCGCGCCGAAGAAGTTGCTTTGCAGTTTTCCCGTGCCCCGTTCGTTCGCTCCTAAAATTCGCCGGGCTGGCTCCCGGTTCGGGTCATGAGCAAGCAGGTTTTGATTGTGGGAGCAGGGCCGGGCGGTTTGGCGGCAGCGATTCAACTGGCGGCGGCGGGAGTCCGGGTAAAAGTGCTGGAGCGGCTGCCGATTATTGGTGGGCGAACGTCGCGGATTGAGGCGGGCGGTTTCAAATTCGATCTTGGTCCAACCTTCTTTTTATACGAAAGGGTGGTCGACGAGATTTTTCGCTCGGCGGGGACCTCGTTGCATGAGGAGGTGGAGTTGCAGCGGCTGGATCCGCAATATCGCATCCAATTCGGCGCGGGTGGCCAATTGGATTGCACGCCGAATGTGACGGCGATGGAAAAACAAATTGCCGCGCTGGCGCCCGGGGATGTGGGAGGATTCCGGCGGTTTCTTACCGAGAACCGCGCGAAACTTGCGTTGATGCAGCCGTGTTTGGAAAATCCCTTTCTCGGCTGGCGGGATGTTTTCAACAAACGGCTGCTTAAATTGCTGCCGGTCATTCGTCCCCATGAATCGGTCGACACCTACCTGCGGCGGTTTTTCAGCGATGAACGCGTGCGGCTGGCGTTCTGTTTCCAATCGAAATACCTGGGCATGTCACCGTTCCGTTGCCCGAGTTTGTTTTCGGTTTTGTCTTTCATTGAATACGAACACGGGGTGTGGCATCCGATGGGCGGTTGCGCGTCGGTGACGGAGGCGATGGCGCGTGTGGCGCGCCGGCTGGGGGTGGAAATTTTGCTGAATGAGCCGGTGGAAGAAATTTTGTTTGAAGGCCGGCGCGCGGTAGGAGTGCGGACCCCGGGCGGGGCGGTTCGCGCCGATGCGGTGGTGGTGAATGCGGATTTTGCGCGGGCCATGGAAAAATTGGTCCCCAACGGCCAGCGCCGCAAATGGTCGGATGCAAAATTGGCCAAGAAAAAATATTCCTGCTCCACGTTCATGATGTATCTCGGGGTGGAGGGAGAGTTTGACCTGCCTCATCACACCATCCATATCGCGAAGGATTACGCGCGGAACCTGGATGAAATCGAGAACCGCCATGTGCTGAGCGAGGATCCGAGTTTTTATGTGCAGAACGCGTGCGTGACGGATCGCTCGCTGGCGCCGAAGGGACATTCGACGCTTTATGTCCTGGCCCCGGTGACGCACCAGCATGCGAACGTGGACTGGTCCCGCGAGCGCGGGCGTTTCCGGAACTTGATGCTGCAGCAAATTC
>DASZPR010000146.1:0-2941 GCA_035550235.1 Verrucomicrobiia bacterium
CATTTCCGGTCGCGAAATCAACGCGGTCAGCGAAAGCGATATTTCCCGGCGTGCAATCATTCCTCAAAACCATCACGCGATTGAGGTCGCGATCCACCGCCACAATGTCCAACTTTCCGTCGCCATCGATATCTGCGACCACGATGTTATCATTCACGCCCGTTCCCACAGGAATAGCCACGCGCGGCGCAAATGAGCCGGCAGTGAGAATTCCCCCGCTGGACATATTTCGATAAACCGCGATGACATGATCATTTCCTACTGCGACAACCAAATCCGGCTTGCCGTCCCCGTCCACGTCCGCAATAACCGAGCAACCCGGAGAATTGCCCTCGGGTATAATCACTGGAGACGCGAGTGACGGGAATTTAAAATCTGGTCCGCCATGTTTCTGAAAGGTCGGCAGAAAAGAAGCGTCGGTATAGGCAGTCAAACCATTCACCGTTTCCGTTACGGGCGCGAAGGTCGCTCCGACAGGCACTATCACGGTCAGTTTATTTCTGCCAGCCGCCTTAACCACGGCTCGGACCGCGCCAAAGTAGACAATATTATTTTCCCGGGATGGGCCAAAGTTTCTGCCGATGATGGTCACCACCGAACCAGGAGCACCCGAAGAAGGAGTAAGTCCATCGATTGCGGGCACACCGCAAAATGCACTCGAGGTCACAGCCAAATAAAACCACAAAAAAATCGCAGAGGATTTCCTGGCGCTTCGAGCTTTTTTATTCATGAATTTCATTACGCTCCTCATCCGATTTCACCTTTTTAAGACGCCTCCGTCAACAGTTTTAGCGGGAAGCTGTTCCATGCGTTGACTTGCCGCGACTTCGCGGTCATATTCGCGACATGGACTTTGACATTTCGCCTCTGCTTGAGCACTGGGCGTATAAGCCCGGCCAGGTTGTCGTCAGGAAATTCAAGGGGAAGGACGGCAAAGAAAAAATCCAGTTACGCGTTGATCTCGGCTTGCTGCAAATGAACGCCGAAGGGCGGCCCGATGGCAAGCGGCCGTTCGGCCACAATTCGCTGTTTGATTACTACCAATCCAAGCTGCACAAGTACCTTGCCGCGCACAACGGCAGCGATGAGGGCTTCAAGCTGATGGCGGATGATTGCGCGAAGTTGCAAATCGAGTCGCTCCAATATCATCACCGCTATATTTGCCTGCTGCAATTGGAGGATTACGCGGGGGTCGTGCGCGATGGCGAACGTAATCTGGCGGTGTTCAACTTTGTCGGCAAACACGCGGAGACTGAGGAATTGGCGTGGTCGCTCCGGCAGTTTCAACCGCAATTGATGATGATTCTCACCCGCGGCCGCGCGACGCAATCGCTCGAGGCGAAGGATTATGCGGTGGCCATCGCGCAAATCGAGGAAGGCATCGAGAGCATCAAGGAATTTTATCGTGAGCATGCGCGCGGCGAGGCCAGCGAACAAAGCGGCGAACTTTATTCATTGCAAACCTGGCTCGCGGAAATCCGCGCCAATCGCCCCCTGTCTCCGCGCGAAAAACTCGAGCAGGCACTGAACGATGCGGTGCAGCGCGAGGATTACGAAATGGCTGCGAAGGTTCGCGATGAGTTGAAGAATTTAAAGCCGGAAAAAACGGAAGAATGATAATCGGCAGCCGGTAACGTTGCGACGCCGATGAACGCGGCGCGGACAACGCAAGCGCGCTGTCCCCACTATATTTTATGACGCTCCAGGAACGTCTTGCCCAGGAAATCAAGTCCGCGATGCTCGCGAAGGACGCGGACAAACTCTCCACCTTGCGACTGCTCAAGTCGGTCATCGGTTACTTGCTGGTGGAACGCAAAACCGAGGAATTATCCGATGCGGACTTCGTGAGCGTGGTGCAAAAGGAAGTGAAGAAACGCCGCGATTCCATCGAGCAATACGAAAAAGGCGGCCGGCCGGAACTGGCGGCGAAGGAGAAAAAGGAAATTCCCGTTCTCGAAGCCTTTTTGCCTCGGGCACTCTCGCCGGAGGAATTGGATCAGTTGATTAAAACGACCATCGCCGAAACCGGCGCGACCTGCAAAAAAGACATGGGCCCGGTCATCAAGGCGGTGCAGGCCAAAGCAGCGGGGCGGGCGGATGGGAAGACGATTAGTTCGATTGTGGGGAAGTTGCTGCCGTAGGACAGATCTCCCTTTTAAAGCGGTGTGACCGTGCACCCACCACCGCGTTCCAAGAGCTATCGCGCGTTCAACGTTGCGGGAAAATCTGGTAGAGCAGCAGGTAGATCAAAACGCCGGTTACCGAAACGTACATCCACAACGGCCACGTCCAGCGCGCGATGCGTTTGTGTTTGTCAAAGCGCTGACGCAGGGCGCGGCTCAACGTAATGATGATCATCGGCACGATAGCGATCGCGAGAATGAGATGCGTGAAGAGAATGGTCAGGTAGATGGGCCGGAACCACTCGGGGTTACGAAAACGCGTGATGCCCGCACCGCCAAAATGGTAAATGAGGTAGCCGGTGAGGAACAATACGGAACTGCACACGGCGGCGATCATGCAATTGCGATGAGCAATGAGTTTGCCGCGCTTCACGAAGTAAAAGCCAAATGCCAGAAAGACACCAGCGAGGCCGTTGAAAAAGGCGTTGGACGCCGGCAGATCGTGAAAAGTCACGGCTCGCGCTCCAGTTGTTCAACCGCCGCGAGCAGCTTTTGCTTTTCCGCCGGCCAGCTCACGTCTTCGCCGCCGGTTTGATAAATCCCGCGCAATTGCGCGCGCTTATCGATAATCACAAAAATTGTGCTGTGCACCCACAAATCATCGGGCGTCACACGTTCCTCGGGCTTCTTTTCCACGGCGGAGAGTTTCAGGCTATCGACAGCGAGGTTGTTGATTTGCTTTTTTGTGCCGGTCAAAAACATCCAGCGATGGGTGTCCGCCCCGTTTTTGATACCGTAGATTTTTAGAACCTCGGGCG
>DASZPR010000147.1:0-3144 GCA_035550235.1 Verrucomicrobiia bacterium
CGATGCCGCCACCAACCAGGCCGACAGCAACGGGCAATTGCAAATCACTCTGCCCGCCCCGGACACCTCCTCAAAATTCTATCGCTTCCGGTCGCCTTAGCCGAAACGATGCAGTCGATGTTTTTGGAGCGCGCAGCCGCCTCGGGCCGAACAAAAGGGTGGGCGGAGGCACCGTTCCAGTTTCGAGCGTGTAACAGAATAACCGTTGAAGGTAGGGCGCGTCACTCCGTGCGCGCCGTTCCCGGCCGGCCAGACGACGGCGCGCACGGAGTGACGCGTCCTGCCAAACCCGGTGACAAAATCATTTTGATACAGGCTTTTAGCCAATCGACTTCGCAGGTCTTAATCAAACGCGCGGTTATCGGCGGCAAGTTATCAACCTTTATTCGCCGCCGCCATTTCACCCTTCCACTTTTCCGCGCAGATGGGGCACATGCCGTGGGAGAATGTCGCGCCGGTGTGAGCCCGGACATATTGCTCCACACTTTGCCAGTAACCGGTGTCCGAGCGGACGTTTTTGCACCAGCCGCAAATGGGAATAAGGCCGGAGAGAGTCTTGACCTGTGCCAGGCTGGTCTGGAGTTGCTCGATCAATTCGCGCTGCCTGGATTCCGCACGGCGCCGTCGCGCCATTTCGCGGCTGGCAAAGAAATTGGAAAAGATGAGCAATGCCGCGGCGAGAATGCTGCCCACAATCAGCATGCGGGCCGCTTTGTGATAATCCGTTTGTTCGGAGGTGTCCCTTTTCTTCAACAGCGTTTCCTCGGTGTCCTTGAATTTCTCCACGTCTTTCAGCGCCGGGTCCAGGATCTGTCTTTCTTCCGCGCCTTCATCCGCTTGCGCCGCCGCTTTAGGGCCCTTTTGGCCGTAGATGGCGACGACCCGATTGTCAAAAGCGAAGACCGCCTGGATGGCTTGGGAGAGGTCCTTCAATCGCTGCTGTTGCTCCGCATTGTCGCGCGTCAGCGCAGCGAGTTCATCAAATTCGCGCGACTCCATATTCGTATCATTCCGGTATTCAACCAGCAGATTGGGAGCGCCGCTCGACGCATAACGATCCACGCCATTCTGGGCATCCAGTAGTTTGTCCTCCATTGCCTGCGCGTCGAGGATGACTTGAAACGTGTGTTCCCGCCAATACGTCGCCTTCTTCAATTCCGACACAGTCCGGACGGAAATGCCCGCAATTAAAACTAACAACGCTATCGAGATAACGACTGGTGACCAGCGGAGAATATTAAATTGTCTGTCTTTCATGCCCTCGGGGGATTCCAATGTAACGATACCTAGGGAAAAGCAGTTCGCTTGCCACGCAAGCTCCTCGGAGGCATGCAGTTCTCTCCATCAAGAGTGCCAAAATTCTGGCCATGTCGATTTGACAGGGCGGGGGATTTTTCGGAAAAACCCGCGTATGTCAAAACGTCGATTTGGCTGTGGCTGGCAGGGCGCTTCACTCTGTGCACGCCGTTTGATGCCAGCCAGACGACGACGCGCACGGAGTGGCTCCAAACGGGAATTATTCGTTAATCGCGAATCACAAACAAAAAAGGCCAACCCGGTTACCCGGATTGGCCTTGGTAAGTATCGAAAAACTTCAGCTCGAAAGCGCGCCTTCAGCGCTGGCTTTCTGGTTGAACGCCAGTTTGTCGCCCTCGGTCGTGACCGAGACCGGCTCGCCGTCGTGCAGGTTGCCTTTGAGCAACTCCTCGGCAATCGGATCTTCGAGGAACCGCTCCACCGCGCGGCGCATCGGGCGTGCGCCGTATTGCGGGTCGTAACCCTTGCTGACCAGGAAGTCTTTTGCCTTCTCGTCGAAGTTCAAGGCAATGTTCCGGTTCTTCATCAACCGCGCCATGACCTTGTTGATTTCCAGATCGAGAATTCCAATCAGGTCCGGCTTCGTCAATGAGCGGAACACGATGACATCGTCGAGGCGATTCAGAAATTCCGGGCGGAAGGTTTTCCGCGCTTCATCCATGATCTTCTCGCGCATCTGCTCGTAGCTGTTCGCGTCGGTGATTGGCGAAAAACCCATCGAACTCTGCTTCTTGATCGTGTCCGAACCGACATTCGACGTCATCAGGATGATGGTATTCCGGAAATTGACCACCCGGCCGACGTTGTCGGTCAGTTTGCCTTCTTCCAAAATCTGCAACAGCATGTTCCACACATCTGGATGCGCTTTTTCGATTTCGTCAAAGAGCACCACCGAATACGGCTTGCGACGAACTTGTTCTGTCAACTGGCCGCCTTCTTCATACCCGACATAGCCGGGCGGCGAACCAATCAAACGCGAGACGTTGAACTTCTCCATGTACTCGCTCATGTCGAGTTGGATCAAAGCCTTCGTATCGCCAAACATTTGTTCCGCGAGCGTCTTCGCGAGCAATGTCTTGCCGACGCCGGTCGGCCCGAGCAACGCGAACGTTCCAATCGGGCGGCGCGGGTCTTTCAAATCCGCGCGCGAACGCCGCAGCGCTTTGCAAATCGCCGACACGCCTTCCTTCTGGCCGACGACGACTTTCGTCATCTCTTCCTCGACCTTGATGAGGCGGGCCATTTCGCCCTGTTCCATGCGTTGGAGCGGGATACCCGTCCACTTGGAAACCACGTGCAAAATGTCGTCTTCGTCCACCTTCACGCGTTTTTCTTCGCGAGTGGTGCGCCATTCCTTCAAAACTGATTCCAGTTTTTCCTTGGCGTGCTTCTCCTTGTCGCGCATGGAGGCAGCGCCTTCGAAATCCTGGTTCTTGATCGCGCGTTCTTTCTTCGACTTGATGTCCTCGATGTCCGCTTCGAGATCTTTGACCTCAGGCGGGCGAGTCATCGTTCCAATGCGCGCACGCGAACCGGCTTCGTCCATCAAATCGATGGCCTTGTCTGGCAAATAACGGTCGGTGATATACCGATCCGAGAGCTTGACCGACGCCTCAATGGCTTTGTCAGTGAACTCGGCTTTGTGATGGTCTTCGTATTTCGGACGAAGACCTTTCAAAATAAGAACGGCTTCCTCAATCGAAGGCGCCTCGACCTTGACCGCTTGGAAACGGCGTTCGAGCGCAGCGTCCTTCTCGATGTATTTGCGATACTCATTCAGCGTCGTCGCGCCGATGCATTGCAATTCACCGCGGCTGAGTGCCGGCT
>DASZPR010000148.1:0-6991 GCA_035550235.1 Verrucomicrobiia bacterium
TTCCTTGTGGGACTTGCTTATGCGTTTGCGCCTTTGTTCATCGGCTTTCTTGCACTGCGCTCAACCAGTTCCATCGGCCTCCGCTATATCATGGGCACGGTCGGCATTATCTCATGGCCGCTGGGATGGGCGGCGGCATCCATTGGCACGAGCAATTTGATCGACGTGGCCACCGAGCAGGGACTTGTGATCTCCACGGATGTTTACAGTCTTCAGACGATTCTCGCGGCGGCGATCATCGGCGGCTGGATCATCATCACCACGCTGATTGCCCCGGTCATCATTCAATATGCGGTTTCGTCGGGCGCGCAAATCGGCAGCGCATTGCTCGGCGGAGCCCTTACCGCGGGAGCGGCAGCCGTTTCCGCTGGCGCCACCACAGCGGCCACT
Organism: Verrucomicrobiia bacterium; assembly: GCA_035550235.1. Classification (GTDB taxonomy): domain Bacteria; phylum Verrucomicrobiota; class Verrucomicrobiia; order Limisphaerales; family DASXHY01; genus DASXHY01. Next base: position 391 of record DASZPR010000148.1, read on the forward strand.
CTCGCGTCCGGAGGAGCTGGCGCGGCGGGAATGTTTGCCGGCGGGGGAACGGCAGCCGCGACAAGCCTGGCTGGATCCGCAATACAAGGCGGCGGAGGGCCATTGAGCGGATCACTGGTTCAGAGTCTCGCCTACAACCTGCCACGCGGAAGTTCTTCCGGTTCGCAACACACAAAGGATCAACAGAGCGCGGGGAACGGTACGCAAGCCCCGGACTCCCCCAAATACAACTCGAAGGATGCGGCCAACGACGGCCAGGTAGCCCGGATGATTCAACAATCCAACGAAAATAACGAAGTTTCATCATGAGCAACACCATAGAACCGTTGCGGGAAACTCCCGCCAAAACAGAACCCCCAAGGATTCAAAGAAAAACATTCAACCCCACACGGGTGTTTGTCGATAAGGACCGGACGGCATTCCTCTGGTTTGGAATCGCAGTGTTGTCAGTAATTTTTGCGGCGGCGCAGCCGTATTATCTCGTCAATAAATTCAAGCAGCGCGAACACGTGGTCATCATCGACCCCGCCGGGACCTATTATGTTTCGCCTCTAATGGATTTCCAAGAGGCGAAGGAATTGCATGCCCAGCAAAGCACGCTCGCCGCAACCGCATTTCTGGAACGCAACCCGGATGGGTTCGACAATCCCGAATTGCTCAAGCAGATGTTCCTCAAATCCGCCTTTGACAAGGCGTTCAAGCAACTGCTGACCGAGGCGGCTGAATTCAAATCCAAGCAGCTTCATCAAAAAGCCGAGATTGCGAAGATCGACATTCTCGAAACGCGGGATGATTTCGTGATGACGGAGGTGAGCGGCCAGCTCATCCGTACCGGCATCTTCGAGCAGAAGGCTTTCAGCGAAGCCATCCCGTTCAAGCTGGCGTTCAAAATGCGCCGCAATCCCGACATGACCAAGAACGGGCGTTTCCCAACCGCAGTGAGCGATTTCAAATATGAACCGAACCATTAATTTGTTTTTAACTTTGCTGGCATTGATTCCGGCGATGCTGCCAGCTGCCGAACCGAAGCCGATCCAGGAAGTGGAATTGGATGAACACATGGTTTATACAATCCCGGTTTCCTCGGCGCGCGTGACGACCATCAGCTTTCCGGGGCCGATTTCCGCGATTGACGGTGCCTTCGTCACCATTGACGGAAAAACTCCCGGCTTTTTCCAGATCGCGCACAAGCCCGGTTCCTATTTCCTCTCCGTCCGCAGCCTGGTCAAGGACGCGACAACGAACATCAATGTCCGCTGGAACAACAAAACCTACGTGCTGGAGTTGCAGGACAGCAAAACGCCGGTTTTATCGTTGATTTTCAAGGTTCCGTCCGCCCCCTCAAAATCCCAACTGGAACGAAGGATTGTGACTCCGGCAATGCTTGTCGGCATGCTCGACAAGGCGAAGGCGTATCCGGTCCTGAACGTCAGTCATCCCGAAGCGTTCGAGGGAGTCGATTATGTCAGTTACGCGGATAAACCCCGTGTGATGGACAGCAATGATTTCGAGATTCGGCTGGAGGAGGTCTTCCGGTTCGATCCGCAGGACACATTGGTTTTCAGGGTCGTGTTGCGCAACAAAACCGACCGCGAAATTCTCTATAAGCCGCAGGGATTCTCCGTGCGCGTGGGTGAACGGCTCTATTCACAGTCCATCAGCGATACCAGCGGTGTAATGCCACCGAAAAGCGATACGCCTGCATATTTTGCGATCACTGGCACTCCCGATGGCGGTCGTAGTGATATTTCGGTGAAAAACGAGTTCACCGTGGTTCTCACGAAACTGGATGCGGATACGGCACGCGCTGTGGATAGCGTGCCACTTGGGGGAAACATTGGCGGGAAAGGAGGGTTTGCGAAATGACACCCCGCGATTTTCTGAATTTCTTTCGCACCCGCACTGGGGCGCTGCTCTTGTTCCTGCTGCTGTTATTCATTGGTTACTTTCTTGTAATGGGGTTCAAACCACCCGGCCCGACTCCCTCACAACGGGGGAGCGCAGCATCGGAAAAGACCACGAGAAAACCCCAGATTGTTGAAACCATCACGCGCGCGATGTCGGCATTCCATCCGCCGAAGGAAACTCCGCCGCCTTCGACACCTGCACCTATAGCCGAATCAAGAAAGGAATCGTCTCTTCCTTCCCTGCCACCCATCAGCCTGTATGCGGAGTCATCCACCGAGAAATCCCCCGAACCATTGGGCGATGATTACGCTCCGTATGGCCGTCTTGTGCAATGCGAACTGGTCATCACGGTGGATTCCTCGACCATTGACACGCCAATCGTCGGGCTTGTGACGGATGATGTCTGGCACAATGGACGTATCATCATCCCGGCGGGAACGGAAATTCACGGTACCGCCAGGGTGGATCATGTGAGGGAACGGATTGCGAGTAATGGCAGTTGGACATTTGTCTGGCAAACAGGAGAGGAACTGACTGTGAGCGGCATCGCACTGGACCGTGAAAAGGGAAGTGATCCGGGCGTGAAGAGCGTTGCTGACAATGCCGAAGACTCAGCAGACACCACATGGGGAATCACCGACGGCAGCGCGGGTTTGCGCGGTGAATTGCTCAAAAGCGATGACCTCTCGGAAATTAAACTCTTCGCCGCATCGTTTCTCAGCGGCGCTGCCAGCGGCCTCACTCAAACCCAACAGACCATTTTCGGAACACAGGCCGTCTCTTCGTTCCAGAATGCGCCGCTTACGGGCGCGCAGCAGGTGCTCAACGCTTATGCGCAGCAAATTCTCAACACGATTGAGCGCGACGGGTTTTACGTCCGTGTCCCGGCAGGCAAACAGTTTTATCTCTATGTCACGCAGACCATTGACAAGTCGAAGGCGGTGATTGGTGGCACCCGGCTGGCAACGCTGAAAACGCCGGAGGAACCGCCGAAACAGAACCCGAGCGATTCCCTCAACCGCCTCCATGAAAATCTCCAGCGTAATTATTCACCCGTTACCGCAGGGGACGGGAACGAAGTCCAACCTCAATTCCGAACCACTTTACCCGTCATTCCATGATGAAAACATTGCTCATATTTTCCCTTCCATTACTGCTCGCAGCATGCGCGACCAGGCATGAACCCGTTGTCCGTGTAACACCTGCATCAGTCCCCGGCACGATGTTGCCGAGTGAGGGAATTGAAAGCGTGCGTTACGCGGAAAACATCAGGGCATATTCGCTTGGGCGCTATGTCGATCCCAACGATCCGTTGATCATGCACGATGGGCATTCCATTTATCGCGTCGAAACGACGGCGAAATGGAACCTGCACCAGGCTTCGCCTGTTTCAATTTCTTCGGGTCCTGTTACCCGCATCCAGGATACGGCCAAAACTTCCATAGTGTTACGTGATGAACTCGCCGCGGAACTCAACCGGCAAAAGGAGGCGACGAAAACAATCATCCAGAGCGGGCAAACCGTGACACAAAAGCTCGGCGAACTTTCAACTGCCGTTCAGCAAACGCGGCAGATAACCGGCCAAAATACGCAGCAACTTCAGCAGGAGATCGACTCGACCAAACAACGACTGGATTTGCTGGAGGAGGATTTGCGCAAAAAGCAGCGCACCGACCAACAAATTGCTTCTCCTGCTGAAACGCCCAATGACGGCCCTTTCAATTGGTAATTTTCCTATGACAAACAACATTCAGACAGAAGTCAGTATCACGCGCAGATCCGTCGAACTTTTCATTCAGGCCAATCACGAGATCGAGAAACGCCTGGGCAAAGCGCCCGGCGCCGAAGTTCTCATGGCGCTGGTTCTGGAGAAAGAAAACCCGATGGAGTTCGTCGAGGACTATTGCGACATCCTGTTGCAAAAAGCCGGTTCTTCATCGCACGAAACCCAAACAAACAACACACCATGACCATGATTAAAAGAAACTCGAAACCACAGTCCGCCGAGTCCGGCCAGGAAACGGGGGCATTCAAGGAAAACTCCCAGGTCAATGCCCGGATTGACGAATACATCAAAAACAATCCCAAGCATTGGGAATACATCCAGTCAATGCCGCCGGAGCGGATGGCCCGCGCCCTGGTGCTGCACGAAGTGCAGAAGCTCGACCGCAGGGAGAAGATGCAGGCGGGTGTGCTGGCGAAGCTTAATGAGAATCCCGAGATGAAGGAGCATATCGAGGGGCTCGTCAAAAACCTTCCCGAAAGCCAGCGCCAAAGCGCAATGGTTTCCATCGCGGCGCGCACCCTGCGGGAGTTGAAACCGAAACAGACCGCCGGGGTCAAAGTCTGACCACGGCACGCCCCTGTCCAAAGACTTTCGTTTTTTCCACTCAGCTCTCGCTGCGCTTCCGCCGCTTCAAAAACGAAAGACTTTGGCCACCCTCTGCCGCAAATCCGGATGATGTCGCCGCTCCACGGTGTTGCGCGGCCACATCGCCCGGAAAATTCTTTCCATGATTCGACGAGTCTCAAACGCTTCCGGTGTAAACCACAGTGATGCATCGGCCACCGATCGTACGGGGGATATACCGGACGACTTTTACCGGCGAAAGTTCGTGGAAGCCCTCGGGGAAGGCGTTGAAGCTCTCAAGGACCCTGAAATTGAGGCGAAGGTGAAGGCATATTTCCGGGAAAATCCCGATTACAGCCGCGATGCGGTTCATGTCGCGGCCATCGCGTGCCGGTTCAAAAAGGAAAAAGTGGTCTCCAGTCGGAATCTTGCGAAAAATACCGAATCCCAGCAGAAAATTGGTTCCCCGTAGCTTCTCCAATTGGTATGTTGAAGCGCAATGGAAAAACATCGGCGCAGCATCAACTGAGCCTGTTTGATTTTTCACCTGTTAGAAAGGACTTATCTGATGAGCAGCAGCAAATATCCTCTGACCGGCTACGGATTGATGGCGAAACGCCACTGGGAGGAGTTTTGCCCGAGGATGGTCAGGGATCTGGAGGCGCAAGGAAAACTGGAGGAGGCGCTTTACGAGGCGCAGGAGAGGACGAGCGTGGAGATGATGGAACTGCGCAGCAAACTCCAGAAGGAACTGGGGCTGACGCCGCAGCAAGCGCACGACCAGGCGTGGGAAGTGATCCGGGAGAAATATATCTATCTTCGACCGGAAGAGACAGCCGACGTTTAAACGAAAGTAACTATCGCATCCAACCGGATGACCGGCTTGGCGAAGGTTCGCTCAAACAGAAGTGCCGGGATAATTTTGCTGCCATTGAATTGGCACGGAAACTCGACTCCGAAGATCGTCCGGCAACGGACGAAGAAAGGCGTGCTCTTGTCAAATACGTCGGGTGGGGCGGCATTCCCCAGGTCTTCGCTTTGCAGAAATCCAGCGAATGGCAGCCGGACCGGGAACGTCTAAAGTCTTTGCTTTCAGACGGGGACTACGAGGCGGCGCGGGCCTCGACGCTGAATGCCCATTACACTTCGCCGACGGTTATTGGAGCGATTTACCAGGCGGTGGCGCGGTTTGGCTTTGAATATGGGCGTGTGCTCGAACCGGCGCTGGGCATCGGCCATTTCTTCGGACTCATGCCGGAGCAGATGAGTGCGCACTCCAAGCTTACCGGGATTGAGATCGATCCCACGTCCGCCAGCATCGCAAGCAAACTTTATCCCGACGCGGATATTCGCAACCAAGGTTTTGAGGCGGCTACTTTGGTGGATGGCGCATTTGACCTTGCGATTTCCAACGTGCCGTTCGGCGATTACAAACTTCACGATCCAAAATTCAACGAACACAATTTCCTTATCCACGATTATTTCTTCGCCAAGGGAATTGAAAAGGTACGGCCTGGAGGATTGATGGTTTTCATCACATCGAAGGGAACCCTCGACAAAATCGATTCGGGCTTGCGTGATTATCTCCACGACAAGGCCGATTTTCTCGGTGCGATCCGTTTGCCGAACACGGCATTCAAACAGAACGCCAACACCGAAGTTACAGCCGACATCATTTTTTTGGGCAGACTGGAAACCGGGCAATCCCCCGCCGGACCGGCATGGTCGGCGCTGGCCGAACATGACAATGGGGAGGGGGTGATTTTCCAGGTTAACGAATATTTTGCTGCCAATCCGCACATGATGCTTGGGACGATGCAGAATGTCGGCAGGATGTATCAGTCGGACGAACCGACACTTGCTCCAGACAACCGTAATCTTGCCGATGCGTTGCGCGAGGCCATCGAAAACCTGCCTGCCAAAATCTATCGCCAGATCACGCAGCAAATCGCGGTCGGGAATATTGCCAAGGAGGACATTCTTGCTCCCGATTACGTCAAGGAGAATGCCTATGCGCTGCATGAGGGGATCATTGCCATGCGTGTCGGCAATATTTTGCAACCGCTCGAAAATCTCAGCGAGGACCGGGCGCGGCGCATCCGGGCGCTGATCAAATTGCGTGACGCCGTGCGCGAAACATTGCGCACTCAACTTGAAGACCGTGATGAGGAGGGCATCCTGCTGGCGCGCCGTATTCTCAATGATAGATACGATTATTTCAGGGCCCACTTTGGGCCAATCAATGACAAAGCCAATCTAAGGGCTTTTGACAGCGATCCCGACCTGCCTCTGCTTTTGTCGCTGGAGGATTACAATGATGAGACGCGCAAGGCGGTGAAAACC
>DASZPR010000149.1:0-8667 GCA_035550235.1 Verrucomicrobiia bacterium
CCCGAAATAAACCTGCATGGTTCCCCCGGAACCAGCGGGCAGTTGCAACCGCACATCCAAATAATCATTGAACGCCAAATCCAAATCGGGACCGCTCGCACCCAAATGAATCAAGGTTATCTGCGGGTCCGAGCTGCTCGCCGCACCACTCAACAATCCCGCGGATACCGTTGCTCCACTGACCTGGGCCGTCGACCAATTGTCGAAATTTCCGTCCGTGTTCCACTCGCCAAGGCTGGTGTAATTCGTCAATGCCACCACGGGATCAATGGTCACGGTAACTCCATCCAATAACGCATTCGTCTGTGCTCGCAGCGGCAGCGCAAAAACCAATCCCAACGGAATCACCAATAAAAACTGTTTAATCATGGAGCGAAAAATTACTGGTGAATTTTTACTGTTTGCTAATCGTAAATGTTTTTGAAGCGCCGCCCGCCGCAAATGGCAGGTTCAAAACAGTTTCCTGTCCGGCCTGGAGCGTCACCGTCGAGAGCGTCCCGGAACCGTCGCTCAGAACATACGTTCCCGCGACCGAAGTCGAAAAATGCAGCGGCGTCGAATGGCTCAACGTATTGCCTGTTTCCACCGTGAAATGTATTTGCGACAGATCCGAAGTCATCTCAAGTGACTGGCCATTCGCAAGATGGTCGTAGTCCAAAACCAGGTGCGCACTCCCCGGGCCAATGAGCGCGTGAAAACGCTGGCGGACACCATCGAGCGGCGTGACTTTGATATCGACATCGTTGGTCCACACGCCGCCATAACAAAATCGGCCGAAGATCGGATCGTCCGCCAAAATCGTGGCCGCCGACCGAATGGCGCCGCAGAAACCCAGGTTTTCTTCCGCCGAATAATACCACGGCCCGCGATGCATGGGCTGGCCTCCGAGCCAGGTCGTATTGTATGGCGAAGGTTCAAACCCACCTCCGCAGCCGCCGTCGTATTGCGCCCCCGGATACCAGAATCCATAGTTTGAATCGGCAGTGCCGGTATTCATTGTAGACCAGCCATTGAGATAAGAACCGTAACCCAGACGCAGGTAGTCCGTCGGGTTCGCCGCGTAATTCAAGCCATAGTCGAGCAGGCCCCAACCGCCCATCTGCGCCATATACGTCACCACAAAATCGTCACCCATGTCGCCGCGATAATCGCTGCCGTAATAATAATAGGCCATCTCCAGCCAGCCGCGATCGAACACATTCGCGGCGATTTGCGTTTGCATGAAAGCGTTGGCCTGGTTCAGAAACTGCGGGACGTTGCCGGAGCCCATCGCGACGCTGCTGCCAGCGTGCTGCACCGCGTACTTCGCATACGCCTGCTGGGATTCGAAACCGGTGGCGTCAAATGCGTATTCGGAGCCGAAAAGATTCGCGCTGCCGGAAACGTAATAAGCCACCTTCGTTTCCCATTTCGCGCGCAAGCTCGCAGCCTGCGTGGTCATTCCCTCGGCATCCAAATCCGCAATCACGTTCGGAATCACCACTTCATTCATCAAACCAATCTGCGTGGCCTGCCCGCCGCCGAAAGTCCACATCGCCATCGCCGTTCCCCACGCGCGCTGCAAATAATTCGTCGCACTCAAAACCGTCGTCACCTCCGGATGATCTTTCGCCACGCGATACATGCCATAATACATCGCAATGATGTGCGGGTAATCGTACCCGCGCCCCAGGCTCAGGTCATTATTCGTCCGCAGATTGTGCCAGTCGGGAACGCCGTAAATCCCATACGAACTCGTCTCATTCGTGGTGCGCTGCAAACCGCCCCAAACAAAATTCGAGATATAATAATCCAGCGCCGTCACTTCGCTTTGTACTGGGAAGACAGCCTCCTTCTCCGCCAGATACGCCGGGCGCGACTCGCCCGCATCGTCACTCGCGATTTCGTACACCTGGAAACTGTTGCCCAGCGTGTCGTGATTGTCCGGCGTGATCAACTGTCCGTCGTTCATATTCACGTCGCAAAAGAGCCCGCTGTACCACTTGTTGGTGATTATTTGAGTGTTCACCAAATACGCCGCGCGCTTTTTGACTAATGTCTCAATCGGTTCCGTGACGAAAAACTCAAGATACATCGTGCGGCTGCTGCCATAGTTGATCGTCAGCTTGTTCTCGCCGAGCCTCGCGAATTGAACCTGGTAAAGCTGGTAGCTGTTCGTGCTGACATTCGTCGTGCCCAGAAATTGAACCTGCGTCTGCGCCGGGAATTCGCTGGTCACGGAAGAAATTGTCTGTGTCGTTTGTAATGCGATTTGCGCAAACAGATTGGTCGGTACCGTCATGCCGGGTACCACATGAATATCAATCTTGCCCTCATTCACCAGAGTGCGCCGAATCGCGTCATAGTCATTCGCCCATTGGAATTTTAATCCATACGATTGTGACGCACCCGGCGCGAGGGTCAGGCTCGTGTTCGGCTGACGCCAACGATCGCCCTGGGTGGTGACGGTCGGATATTGCGCCGCGGCATTGGTCCCCGCCACATACGAATGGATGTAAGCTTCATAGCCCGGCGCTCGTACGTCCCAAAATTCCAACTTGGTATTATCATCGGGCGTCATCAGCAGACAAGGCCCCACACTATCCGGCCGCATCCAGAAAATGTAGGACCCGTATCCGGAAATGAAACTGTGTTTCATCGCGCTGGAACTCACGCCGGAATACGTCGTGTTCATCGGCAGCGGCAGCGCCAAATCGCCAATTGTCACCGACTGGCTCGTTGAATTGGTGAAATTCATCGACCACTCAATATGATCCTCTTTGATATGTAAAATCGTTTCAAAAATCAGCGAGCCACCCGTGAGACCGGCGGTAATCTGATAATGCGAGATATATTGCGTCCCGCTCGCGTTGGTAACGGAGCTGTATGTCGCAGAAGCCACGCCGCTCGGCGTCGAGGTGTTCACCGGATACCAGGTCGGGCCTCCCGTGGGCTGGTAATTGATGCGCGCATTTCCCAGCTTCCCACCGCTGAGATATTCCGTCACCTCCGCATCATCGGTGCGACGCAGGCTGGCGATGGCTCCGGTGGAAATCTTGGTCGTGAAAAACGGATCGACTTCCTGCAAACGGTAATATCGCTGCGGCGACGGACCAACGGGAATACCCGTGATGCTCATTGCCGGGCTATAGGCGAGTACCGGGTCGGGCAACAGATTTTGCCAATTCGGCGGGCTCAGCGAATCCGAATATTGCAGCCAGTACCACTTGCCTGGATTCGCTGTGAACGAGACGCTCGCGGTATTGGTTTCCACGTCCAGTTGCTCCCACACAATATTCGGCGGCACGAGCAGGCTGCTCACCGCGGGCGAATGATTGTAAGTAATCGAACTTCCCGACCCGGCGTAACTGAACACGGCCACGTTGTAGGTTGTGTTGGGAACGATATTCCCGATCGTCACGTTGGTGTCGCTGCCGGAATAGACGACATAATAACCCGCCGCCGGCAACTGATCTCCCGCGCCATACGCCGCATTCCCTGAATAGGTAAAACCATTCGCCGGCATTTCTTTCACCGTTGAGTTCGTCGCCGGCCAGACCACCACCACACTGCCATCGCTGCCGGCTCCCGGACTCCAGGAAACATCGAGGCCCAAATTCGCATTTGGCGCCACCACCACCCACGGCGGCGCGGCGGGCGCAGCAACGACGCTCGCGTTCGATACCGTCAGCGTAAAATCAGTGTATTGCGCGCCAATCTGTCCATTGAAGGTTGCGTGCATGATGCCGACCTGAAGCGGTTTCCCCGCAAAATCCGTCCGGCGCAAAACCGTGCCTGATACCGGTGCCGGAAACGTCACGGGATTCCACACCCCGGCCTGGGTGGATTTTTCGTAAAAGCTAAAGTTGGTTCCGCGCACCCGATCGATTCGCAGCCAATAATTCGTGTTGGGGAAATTGCCGGGATTGATTTGAGTGACGCCTCCATTCACTTCATTGCGCAAATAATTCGGAAAATTGAATTCATCAAACCGCGCCCATGAAACGTAATTTTCCGAACCAGTGAGAGGATCGCCCCCGGCAGCAAAGGCCCGCGCCTGAAGTCCTGCCGTGTTGTAACCGGCGTTGTTGTAGGGACTGACCACGTGCACCGTCGCGGAAAAATCGCCGGGAACAACTTTGAAGAGAAAAAAACCATCGTCATCTGCGCCTTCCCACGCCGTACCGGTCGTTTGAAGCGTCAGCGTGCCCGCCGTTGAGAGATTAGCGTCGCATTGAATTGTCGCCCCTGGGCCGCCGCCACCCAGGCCGGAATTGTTGAATTCGCCGGCACCAAAATACACGCCATCCCATATCGTTCCGGAAATCCCGTTGGTCAGATAGTTGACGTTGGTGTTGAATGAATCAGAGTACGCCACCTGCGCACGAACCGAGATTCCCGCACCGAAGGCAAAAACACAAACAGCCAGCGTGAAACAGAAAAATAATCTCGTACAAGTGCGGGTGCCATTAGAACACGCCGGTTGAATTCCCATGCCCGAAATTATGTATGGAAAGCCACCATCGGCCAATGTGCGGCATCCACTTACGCATGCTGATTTTGCACCCCGGAACGGCTATTTCACCCCGGTCATCAAGCGTTTGAGCGGCCGAGAAAAAACAATCAACAGGATTCCCGCGGCCGCCGGAAGAATGACGATTTTTATGTAGAGCGCAGGCCAGTGCTGAATGGTCTTGGGACTAAATTCTCCCGCCAAAAGTCCGGCGAGCAGGTTGCCCAACGAAGTCGCCAGGAACCAGATCCCCATCATTTGTCCGGCCAATTTTCGCGGCGCCAGCTTGGTGACCGAACTCAAGCCAACCGGGCTGAGGCACAATTCACCGAACGTGTGAAATAGATAGGTGAGGATCAGCCACGTCGGCCACGCTTTGTTCCCGGCAATGACCACGCGCGCGGCGCCGGCCATCACCAAAAAGCCCGCTGCGAGAAACAGCAGACCAAACGCGAATTTCACCGGTATCGAAGGATCCAAATTCCGTCGCGCGAGCCAAACCCAAAGCCACGCGAACACCGGTGCGAACGCTATGATAAAAACGGGCCCCAGCGCTTGAAACCACTCGGCCGGGACCTGGTAGTTCAACCAATCAAGGTGTCTCGCCGTATAACGTTCGGCGAAGAGATTGAAGGATGAGCCTGCTTGTTCAAACCCCGACCAAAAAAGCGCCGAGGTCAGAAACAATACCAGAACCATGGCCACCCGTTCCTTGTCGGTTTTGTCCAGTTTGCAAAATAAAAATGCGTAGCCGAAAAACAACACGGCAATGGCGAGGATGACGTAAGCCATGCCTTGCGCAAGGAACACTGGATTCAACCGGACCGAACCACCAAGGCAAAGCACCAATGCCACCGCCGCCGCCGAAATTCCCCCATAGAGGATGATCTGTTCAGAAATGTGCAGCGGAGCTTCATTGCCACGCCGAGTCCCCGCACCGGCGATCCAGCGTCGCGTCACTTGAAATTGAATCAGTCCCAGAACCATTCCGACGCCGGCCGCGGCGAATCCCCAATGCCAGCCTTTCGTTTGCGCCAGCCATCCGCAAATCATCGGGCCAATGGCCGCGCCCATGTTGACGCCCATGTAAAAAATCGTGAAGCCCGCATCGCGCCGTGCGCCGCCCTCCGGGTACAATTCTCCCACCATCCCGCTCATATTGGGCTTCAGCGTGCCGCTGCCCACCACCACGAGAATTAATCCCAGATAAAACGTTTGCGTCCACGGCAGCGCGAGCGTGAAATGTCCCAGCGCAATCACAATGCCGCCATACCACACCGCGCGTTGCGCTCCCCAGAGACGGTCCGCAAGCCATCCGCCTGGCAATGACATCAAATAAACCGCCGCGGTATACAGCCCGTAAATTGCCGTGGCAGTTTTTTCGTCCATGCCCATGCCGCCTTTTACGGCATCCACCATGAACAACACCAGCAAAGCGCGCATCCCGTAATAGCTGAACCGCTCCCACATTTCCGTGAAGAACAGTGTCGCCAGTCCGATCGGGTGTCTCTGCTTTACCACCGCCGCGGGAGGCGCCGTAAACTCAGGCACCGCGTTGGGATCGATTACGTTCATTTTCAGCAGCAACCATTACTTCGTTTGTTCCAATCCCAGTCTGCGGCGCACCAGTTCCGGCAGATATTTCGGCGGAATGGACCCGTTCGCGAGCACGGCTTCGTGATACTTTTCCAAACTGAATTTATCGCCCATCTCACGCTCGATGGCTTGATGCAATTGATAATGCGCCATGCGCCCGACGAAATAAGTGCTCAATTGCACGGAAGATTGTTTCGCACGAATGACTTTCAACTTTGCTTCACCTTCCGATTGGAACGCGTCTTGCGTGAGAAATTTCATCGCTTCGTCATCACTCATCTCGGTGCAATGCATTTGGTAATCCAGAATCGAATTCGCAACTGCGCGCAAATAGAACTTCAATTGCATCAACCGCAGGCGCAGGTCACCATCGCCAAACCCCTCGTTCAGCATGGTCACCTCACCGTAAACCGCCCAACCCTCGACGAACGGACCGGATTGGAACACGCGCCGAATCAGCGAGGGATTGCGATTGGCGTAGTCGAGCTGCACGTAATGGCCGGGATACGCCTCGTGGATCGTGAGAATCTTCAGCATGTGGCTGTTGTAGTCCTCCAGAAAACTTTTGACTTGCTGCGGCGTCCAATCCACTGGCGGCGGACTGACTGCGTAAAAGCTTACCGCTTTCGGATCCAGCGGCGGCGCGTTGTCCAGATAGGCGAGCGAATTGCCGCGGCGGAATTCAGGCATCTCAACCACATCGCAATGGTCCGGCTCCGGCAGGCGCAGGTAATCGTGGTCGCGAATAAACGTCTTGATGCTTTCCACCGTCGCGCGTGCGTCAGCCACCAGATTCGCGGCGTCGCCGTGTTCCTGGTCGACGGCATTAATGACTTTCGTGATCGCCTCGCGCCGGCCTTCGGCGTCATCGGCCGGCAGATTTTGCTTGGGAAAATATTTCGGCCAGAGTTGCCGCGAGACAACATACATTTCCGTCTGCACGCGCGCGAATTCCGTCTTCGCATTCGCCAGGTTTTCTTCCGCGGTAATGCCCGCATCGGTCTCCAGTTCAAATTTCTTCGCAAACTTCGCACGCCCCAGCCGCCAATTATCCTCCGCCCGGCTGCGGGCCGGCCCTTCCAGGAATGTTTGGTAATCTTTCAAGAGCGCGACCGTTTTCGCAGCCGCGGCGCTCAACTGTTCCTTTTGCGCGGTGTCACCCGCCAATTTGAAAATGTCATCCTGATAAAAATTAATCGCGCCCGTGTTTTGCCGAATCGCCGTTTCCAAAATCGGTTTGGCCGGATGCGTCAACGAACGCTTCGCTTCCTCAACGATCTTCGGCATCTGCGCCATGCGCGCGATGGCGTTGGCCACATTGGTTTCCTTCGGCTGTGTCGATTGAGCAAGCAACATGTAAACACTGTCACTCAAATAACTGCCATACGTGCGGGCGTCTTTTTCAAAAGGCCGCAGGTTGTCGGTCAGCCACAACTGGGCCTCCAATTGATGCTGGAAAATTTCGTAATCGATCTGTCCGTCGCGAGTGAGGCTCTTGTAAGCAACCTGCTTCGGCAGCGCGGCCAGCGTGTCCCTGGCGAACGCCCGCCAATGCTCGCGCGCCGCCGGTGAGATGTCGTCCAATTGCGCATCGAACCGATGATCTCCCAGCGCCGTCGCATCCGTCGGCCTCAGCGCGAATTGTTGGTCCAGATAATTTTTGAAGAACACCTGCAGTTTTGCATCCTCCGCCGGCTGTGCCAGCGCGGGACGAAGAAACAGGCAGGCCACGATTAAAGGCAACAAACGTTTCATGAATGAGGTTCCGTATCGGGTTTCAGCAAGGTGCGCGCAAAGAAATCCACCAACCGCTGCGCACCGTAAGGCGTGCGCGCCACGCCGTGCCCGGCGCCGGGCATATACAACAAATCGAAATCCTTGTCCGCCTTGATGAGCGCGTTGACCACCTGCATCGTGCTTGCGGGGTCCACATTGTCGTCCATTTCACCGACCATCAGCAGCAATTTGCCCTGCAGCTTGTGCGCATCGACCACATTCGAGCTGCGAACGTAGCTTTCGTCGACCGGCCAACCGAGCCATTGCTCGTTCCACCAGATTTTATCCATGCGATTATCGTGACAGCCTGAGTCTGAAACGCACGCCTTGTAAAAATCTCCGTGATCGAGCATGCCACGAAACGCGTCCTGCCCGCCGGCCGACGTTCCAAAAAGCCCGACGCGATTCAAATCCATAAACGAATATTTCGCCGCCGCGGCTTTGATCCACAGAATGCGATCTGGAAAACCGGCATCCTGCATGTTCTTCCAACACACATCGTGAAATTTTTTGGACCGATTCGAAGTTCCCATCCCATCAATCTGCACCACGACAAACCCAAGGTCGGTCAACTTCTGGTTCCGGTACGCCGGCTGGAACGCCTTTGGCACGAATGAATCCTGCGGGCCCGCATAAATGTCTTCCAGGACCGGGTATTTTTTCTGCGGATCAAAATTCTTCGGACGGAAAATCACGCCGTAAATATCCGTCACACCATCGCGCCCCTTCGCCACAAATCGTTCCGGCGTTTTCCACCCGCTCGCAAACAACTCACTCGCATCGGCCTTTTCCAGTTCACACAG
>DASZPR010000150.1:0-5174 GCA_035550235.1 Verrucomicrobiia bacterium
ATTATGGCCACACCCTTCGGTTTGTTTTGCGGCATCAACCTTTGACGATGTTGGTGGCCATCGGCACGCTGGTGTTGACGGTCGTGCTTTATTTGATCGTGCCGAAAGGGTTTTTCCCAGTGCAGGACACGGGCGTCATCCAGGGCATTTCCGAAGCGGCTCAGAATATTTCCTTTCCGGCGATGTCGGAAAAGCAGCAGGAGCTGGGGCACGTCATTCTTCAGGATCCGGCGGTGGAAAGTCTTTCTTCGTTCATCGGTGTGGACGGCATTAACTCCACCCTGAACAGCGGCCGTTTTCTCATCAGTCTGAAACCATTGGCCGAGCGCAAAATCAGCGCCACGGAAGTGATGCAACGGTTGCAGCCGCAGCTCGCGAAAATTGAGGGCATTACGCTTTACATGCAACCCGTGCAGGACCTCACGGTGGAAGACCGCGTGAGCCGCACCCAATATCAATACACGTTGGAGGATGCGAACGCGGACGAGTTGAATCATTGGACGGCGAAATTGATGGACAAATTGCAGACGCTTCCCGAACTGCGCGATGTCGCCACGGACCAGCAAACCGATGGTTCACAAGCGCGATTGGTGATTGATCGCGTGACCGCGTCGCGGCTCGGCATCACGCCGCAGCAGATTGATGACGCGCTGTATGACGCGTTTGGCCAGCGGCAGATTTCGACGTTGTTCACTCAACTGAATCAATACCACGTCATTCTCGAAACCTTGCCGGAGTTCCAACGCAATCCGGCCAAGTTGAATGACATTTACGTTCGCTCGGCCAACGGGGGTTCCGTGCCGCTCAGCACGTTCACGCATTTTGAATCCGGCACGGTGCCGATCGTGATTAATCACCAGGGGCAATTTCCGTGCGTAACGATTTCATTCAACCTCGCGCCCGGCGCGGCGCTGGGCGAAGCCACGAAAGCGATTGAGAAAGCGCAAAAGGAATTGGGCATGCCGCTCAGCGTGCAGGCGTCCTTTCAAGGAACCGCGCAGGCCTTTCTCGCCTCGCTGCAAAACGAGCCGCTGCTCATCCTCGCGGCAATCATTACTGTCTATATTGTCCTCGGCGTTCTCTACGAAAGCTACATTCATCCCGTTACGATTTTGTCCACCCTGCCCTCCGCGGGTGTCGGCGCGATTCTCGCGTTGCTGGTCACCCGCACCGAACTCGGCGTTGTGGCGCTGATCGGCATCATTCTCCTGATTGGTATCGTAAAAAAGAACGCCATCATGATGATCGATTTCGCGTTGGAAGCGGAACGGCACGAAAACAAACCGGCGGAGGAAGCGATTTACCAGGCGTGCCTGCTGCGTTTCCGTCCGATCATGATGACGACGTTCGCGGCGTTGTTTGGCGGGTTGCCGCTGGCGTTCGGCAACGGCGTCGGTTCGGAGCTGCGCAAGCCGCTCGGCATTGCGATTGTGGGCGGACTGCTGGTGAGCCAATTGCTCACGCTCTATACCACCCCGGTCATTTACATTTATTTTGACCGATTCGGAAAACGATTTTTCCGCTCGCGCCAGACGGAGAAGAACGCCGCCGTGCCGGCGCCCGCCACCCCATGAACATTTCCGGTCCATTCATTCGGCGACCGGTGGGCACGGCGCTCTTAACCGCGGCCATCGCGCTCGCTGGTATCGTGGCGTATTTGCAATTGCCGGTGGCGCCGTTGCCGCAGGTGGATTTTCCAACGATCAGCGTGGGAGCTTCCTTGCCGGGAGCGAGCCCGGAAATCATGGCGTCGTCGGTCGCGGCGCCGCTCGAAAAACAACTGGGCCATATCGCGGGCGTCAACGAGATGACTTCGGCCAGCACGCTCGGTGCGACGAGCATCACGTTGCAATTTGATTTGAACCGGAATATCGACGGCGCCGCGCGCGACGTGCAGGCCGCCATTAATGCGGCGCGCGCCAATCTGCCGGCCGACCTGCCCGGCAATCCACAATATCGCAAGGTCAACCCCGCCGATGCGCCGATCATGATCATCGCGCTGACGTCGGATATTTACGATCGCGGGCAGCTTTACGATGCCGGTTCGACCATCGTGCAGCAGCGGTTGTTGCAAATTAATGGCGTTGGGCAAGTCATCGTTGGCGGCGGTGCGCTGCCGGCAGTGCGCGTGGATATCAATCCGACTAAGCTGAACAGCTTCGGCCTGGGCTTGGAGGACGTTCGCAGCATGTTGAACCGGCAGAATGCGAACCTGCCCAAGGGGCAAATCTCCAACGGCGAGAGGACAGCGGATATTCTGGCCAACGATCAGTTATTGAAGGCAGTGGACTACCGGCCATTGATAGTGAGTTATCGCCGGGGTGCGGCGGTAAAATTGGAGGACGTCGCCAACGTCCAGGATTCCGTGGAGAACATCCGCACCGCGGGTTTCCTGAACGGCAAGCCCAGCATTCCCTTGATTGTATTTCGGCAACCCGGCGCAAACATCATCGAAACGGTGGATCGCATCAAGGAGGCGCTGCCCTCGCTGGGCGCGTCATTGCCGTCGGGCATCAATCTCACCACGGTGCTTGACCGGACGACTACGATTCGCGCGTCCGTCTTCGAAGTTGAACGAACCCTCGTCATCGCCATTGCGCTGGTGATTCTGGTCGTCTTTTTATTTCTGCGCAACGGCCGCGCGACGCTTATCCCGGCCGTGGTGGTGCCTGTGTCGCTGGTGGGAACTTTCGGCGTGATGTATTTGTTCGGTTACAGTCTGGATAACCTTTCGCTAATGGCGCTGACGATTTCCACCGGGTTCGTGGTGGATGACGCCATCGTGGTGATTGAAAATATTACGCGCCACTTGGAAATGGGACTCACTCCCATGGAGGCCGCGTTGAAAGGTGCGCGCGAGGTCGGCTTTACTGTTTTATCCATTAGCATCTCCTTGATCGCAGTGTTCATCCCGATTCTTTTGATGGGCGGCATCGTGGGGCGATTGTTCCGCGAATTTGCCGTGGTGCTTTCGACTGCCATCCTGGTTTCACTGGTAATTTCGCTGACCACCACGGCGATGATGTGCTCGCGCCTGCTGCGGCCGCAACACTCCGCCAAACACGGCCGTGTTTACCAACGCAGCGAAAATATTTTCAATTCCGTCGTGCGCGCCTATGAACGCAGTTTAAAAGTGGTGCTGCGTCATCCGTTTATCACGCTGATTATTTTGATCGTCACGATTGGTGTGAATGTTTTCCTGTTCGGCATCGTGCCGAAGGGATTTTTCCCGCAGCAGGATAACGGCACGGTTCTGGGTGGCATTCGCGGACCGGACGACGCGTCGTTCAAGGCGATGCAGGACTCCGCCGCGCGCGTGGTGGCCATCATCAAGCAGGATCCCGCCGTGGAAAATGTCATCGCGTTCACCGGCGGCAATGGTCCCGCGAACAACGGTTTTGTTTACCTCGCTTTGAAACCGTTGAAGGAACGAAAAATTACGTCCAGCGAACTGGTCAACCGCCTACGGCCCAAGCTGGCGGCGGTCCATGACGTGCAGGTTTTTCTGCAACCCGGCCAGGATTTGCGCATCGGCGGGCGGCAAAGCCGCTCTCAATATCAATACACCATTCAAAGCGACAATTTCGACGACCTGGTGAAATGGACACCCATTCTCAGCCAGCAAATGAGCAAATTGCACGGCTTCACGGACGTGAACAGCGACCAGGAAAACAACGGCTTGCAGGCTTCGCTCGTTTATGACCGGCAGACGGCGGCGCGCCTGGGAATTTCAACGGAATTGATGGACGCGATTCTTTACGATGCGTTCGGCCAGCGGCAGGTCTCCACAATTTTCAATTCGCTAAACCAGTATCATGTGGTCATGGAAGTGGACCCCTATTACTGGCAAAGCCCCGCGGGTCTCGACGCGATTTATTTGCACGCGACCAACGGGACGGCGGTCGTCCCGCTCAGCGCGATCGCGAAATTCCAGCCGACCACCGCTCCCATTGCCGTCAATCATCAGGGGCAATTTCCCTCGGTCACCATCTCGTTCAACCTCGCGCCGGGAATGGCGTTGAGCGATGCGGTGAAAGCCATCGAAAAAATGGAGCAACAGGTCGGCATGCCGGGCAGGATTCACGGCACGTTCTCCGGGACGCTGCAGGCCTTTCAGGAATCGCTTGCGAACATGCCGTGGCTCATCGTCACCGCGCTCGCCGCCGTCTATATCGTGCTGGGGATCCTTTACGAGAGTTTAATTCACCCCATCACGATTCTCTCCACGCTACCGTCCGCCGGTGTGGGCGCGGTGCTGGCGCTGCTTTTTTTCCACACGGATTTAAGCGTGATTGCCATCATCGGATTGCTGCTGCTGATCGGCATCGTGAAAAAGAACGCCATTTTGATGATCGATTTTGCGCTCGCCGCCGAACGGAATGAAGGCAAGAACTCTCACGACGCTATTTTTGAGGCGTGCTCGCTGCGCTTTCGACCGATTTTGATGACGACGATGGCGGCGATGTTCGGCGCGCTCCCATTGGTGCTCAGCAACGGCGTCGGCTCGGAACTCCGCCGCCCGCTCGGCATCAGCATCGTGGGCGGATTGCTGATGAGCCAGGTGCTCACGCTTTACACGACTCCCGTGGTTTATCTGTACATGGACCGCCTCCGGCTGTGGCTTCAACGCATGCGCAAAGGATCTTCCGCCTCGAAGGCAGTTCCGGCTCCGGCACTTTGATGACGATGAAAAGATTTGGATCATTTTTTAAACGAGGTTTTCACCGTGATGCGGGCAACGCGGCTGTTGCCGGCTGCCATCGCACCCTGCCCCACACGATTCGACGTTTTGAGCAACCCATGGGGTCATCGGTGTCCCTGAAAATCTCCTTTCAGAAACCGCTTCAGTTTGATGTTCCGATTTCTCGAATTCCGGCGAGCGAAAATAAAAACGGTTCCACCGTCTGGCTAATACTTTTGTTCGCGGCAGTTTTGGGAGCGAGCCTTTCTACCGGTTGCAACTTTGCGCCGTCTTACAAACGACCGGTCACAGCCAATCCGGGCGCCTTCAAAGAACTTACGCCAGAGACTGAAAAGCAGGTTGACGGCTGGAAAACCGCCGAGCCCAACGACACGGCTTTGCGCGGCAAGTGGTGGGAGATGTTCAACGACCCTCAACTGAGCGCGCTCGAAGAGCAAGTGAACATCACCAACCAGACCGTGGCCGCGGCGCT
>DASZPR010000151.1:0-2501 GCA_035550235.1 Verrucomicrobiia bacterium
GGAATAACCGAGGCGATTCAACGCTTGCGGCACCGTGCGGTTCACGATCTTCAACATACCGCCGCCGGCAAGCAGTTTGTATTTCACGAGCGCGATGTCGGGTTCGACGCCGGTGGTGTCGCAATCCATCAGGAACGCGATCGTGCCGGTGGGCGCGAGCACCGTGACTTGGGCGTTGCGATAGCCGAATTTTTTGCCTTTTTCCAAAGCGCCGTTCCAGCAGTTGCGCGCTTCGTTCTTCAGGTAATGGAATTCTTCGCTCGGCTGAATTTGCTCCACCGCGTCGCGGTGTTGTTTGATGACGCCGAGCATGGATTCGACGTTGTCCTTGGCAATCGGCTTTTCAACGTGCGCGCAGCGGGCGTCGCGATAGCCGGGGAAAGCGCCGATGTTGCCCGAGATGTTGGCGCTTTGCTCATAGGCATGGCCGGTCATGATGGAGGTGAGGGCGCCGGCGAGGGCGCGGCCTTCATCGGAATCATACGGCAAGCCGTAGCTCATCACGAGTGAGCCGAGATTGGCGAAGCCGAGGCCGAGCGTGCGGAAAATGTGCGAGTTCTCGGCAATTTCCTTCGTCGGATAGCTGGCGTTGTCCACCAGGATTTCCTGCGCGGTGATGTAAACGCGCACGGCGGCTTTGAAACGCTCCACATCGAACTTGCCGTCTTCGCGCTTGAACTTCATGAGGTTCAACGACGCGAGATTGCAGGCGGTGTTGTTAATGAAAACGTATTCGCTGCACGGGTTGGTGGAGTGAATCGGCTCGGTGCCTTTGCACGTGTGCCATTTATGAATGGCGCCGTCGTATTGCATGCCGGGATCGCCGCAGACCCAGGTGCCTTCCGCGATTTTGTTCAGCAACGTGCTCGCGTCTTTTTTCTGGAGCGGCTTGCCGGTTTGAACCGCGCGCGTCCACCATTCCTTGCCGTCCATTGCGGCTTGCATGAATTCATCGCTGGCGCGGACGGAAAGATTTTCGTTCTGATACATGACGCTGCCGTAGGCATCGCCGTTGTAAGAGCCGTCGTAACCCTGCTCGATCAGCGCCCAGGCTTTCTTTTCTTCCTTCTGCTTGGCGTCGATGAATTCCTCGATGTCACCGTGCCAATCGCGCAGGGTGTTCATCTTGGCGGCGCGACGGGTTTTGCCACCGGATTTCACGACGTTCGCGACTTGATCGTAAACTTTTAGGAATGACATCGGGCCGCTGGGGCGTCCGCCGCCGCTCAGCTTTTCCTTGCTGGAACGAATCGGCGACAAATCGGTGCCGGTGCCGGAACCATATTTGAAGAGCATCGCTTCGCTGTGCGCGAGGCTCATGATGTTTTCCATGTTGTCGGCCACGGATTGAATGAAGCACGCGCTGCCTTGCGGATATTCGTACTGGGTCGAGGCGCGCTGAGCTTCGCCCGCTTTGTGATTGTAAAACCAGTTGCCTTTGCCGGACGCTTTGCCAACGCCGTATTCGTGGTAGAGGCCCACGTTGAACCAGACCGGCGAGTTGAACGCGCCGTATTGGTTCACGCACAGCCAGGTCAATTCGTCGTAAAAAACTTCGCCATCGGCTTTGCTGAAGTAACCATCCTTAACGCCCCAATCGGCGATCGTGCGAGAGATGCGATGGATGAGCTGGCGGACGGAGGTTTCGCGCTCGGAAGTGTTCTGTTCCCCGTAGAAATATTTTGAAACCACGACTTTCGTGGCGAGCAACGACCAGGATTTCGGCACTTCGACATTTTCCTGTTTGAAAATGACCTTGCCGGCGTCGTCGGTGATTTCGGCGGTGCGACGATCCCATTCAATTTGATCGAAGGGCTTTACTTTCGCGTCGCTGAAAACGCGTTCGATGCGGGCGGATTTGCCGGCGGGCAAGGCGGATGCTTTGGAAGCGCGGGCGGGCGTTACGGATGCCGACGCCGCAGTGCGGCGACGGTGTTGCGTGGGGGCGGAAGACAGTACTTCTTCACGGGCGTCAATCATTGTGGGCCTCTCTAGTTGATTGTTTCTGGCAGCAGTCTCGCCGGGGGTGTTACGGCGACGGCAGCAGCGCGTTATAAAACCGAATTTCTGGCTAATTTCTTCGAAAACTGACCCCTTCCTAGGGGCTCTTAACCCCTATTAGTGGGGGAACGTTTGTAAATTTATCACTACAGATTGGGGTAACAAGAAAAATCGAAAAAAAAGTTACTTAAACGTTATTCCCAAAGAAAAACGCAGCGAACGTCGATTGGACGCAGCCTTTTAGAGGTTGTTCCCGGAGGTGAATAAGTAGCGGTGAATAACTCTGTAGAGATGACGAATGGTCGCGACAAAATCCATTCGTCATTCGTTATTCGCCATTTTAACGCACTCTCGGAATAAATTCCGGACTCCTAACGCTTGCCTTTGCTTCGACGCTGATTTCTCTCAGTGCGCGGGCGGCGGCCAGGACGATATTGTTCGCGATCCTCCTGCGGGCGCTTCGGGCGGAATTTGCGGACCGGCTCCACGGTTTTCGGACG
>DASZPR010000152.1:0-2478 GCA_035550235.1 Verrucomicrobiia bacterium
TTTGATCTCCTCCAAGTTCCCCACCGCCTCGTTGAAATCCGGATCGTTCGTCCAACTGTCGGCGAAATTCTCCCCGCGCAATGGCTGCATGAAATTTTCCGGCAAGGGCCGCCCTTTCACCGCCAGCGATTGCACCCGCAACAGCAGATGCCCATCGTGCAGCGACACATCAAAGTTTCCGCTCCCGTTCAGATAACGCCCATCCAACCAATGCCCGATCAATCCATCCGTCGGCACGCTCAATTGCGCCTGGACCTGGTTGCTTTCGAAGCTGAAAAACAGCCGCGCCGGCGGGCCATTGGTTTTGGCTTTGCCCGCGATCAACGCATTGATCTCCTCCGCACTCAGCGTCAGCGGCCCGGCGGCCCGATTATGCTTGATAGCGTCGTCCCAGGAATGGACGCGCTGCTGCAGGTTCGTGATTTCCGAATGGGACAACAGCACTGCGGGCGCCGGCAACGGCTTCGTGTCGGTGTATTCCGCAATCAACCATTTCACATAACGATACGTTCCGTAACCGGCGAACAGCAGGAGCAAAAACAGAATTGCCGCCGTGATGCCGCCCCAGAATAAACAACCACGTCCCGATTTTTTCTCGGTGTACATTTGGGTAGTCATTTTTGTTCTCGCCGCATCCGCATCCGCGGTCGCATCGTCGGTGGCACCGGAATTATCGGCGGGGCCGCCGGAACAGCCGGAGGCGGCGATGCGGCGGGCGCGGGCGACGCCGGTTTGATCTCCAATTGCTCAATCTTTTTTTTCAGCCAATCCTCGCCCTTCGTGATGGCCTCGCCAATTTTCGCCTCTGGGAATTTCAGATCGCCGATTTTAAATTCCGGCAGTGATTTCAGCATATCCACCGCATGCTCCGCGGACTTCACCTCCTCATTCCACTGGCTTGTCGCCGCGCCCCAATTTTCGTAGCCATTCACCAGCCACTCCAATTTGCCAGTCTCAATATCCACAAGCAATCCATGCACCGGCACCTTCGGCCCGATCAACGGGCTCAGCCGCGCGAACGCGCACGACTTGATCACATTCTGCCGGTCGCTGCCGAACGTTCCAAAAAATTCGTTGAGATTGTCCGGCAATAAACTCCGCTTCACGCCCATCGCTTCGAACTTTTGCAGCAACTGCATCGTCGTCGTCTTGCCGACCTGACAATCCGTGTGGCCAATGACGGCAATCTCCTTCCCGCCCTTCACCGCGCACGCCAAAGCGAGCGACCGCATCGTGCTGCTCAACGGCCCGGTGATGATATTCCCCGCATTGCGCAACCAGATAAATTGCTCGCCCGGCAATCCGAGCACATTGGGAAACAGCGCATTCAACCGCGGATCCACGCACGTGAGCGCAATCACCGGCAACTCATTCTCAAACTCTGCAATTCGCACCCCCGCCGTGGCATCGCCCGCAATCGCGCGGTGATTGGCGTCAATGATGGCTTCGAAGAGGCGCATACATTTCGTGCTAAAACAATTATACCAAAATCGAAACTTTCCGTCCCGGCTACCCCGTCACTTCCCCCGCCCCACAAAGTAATAAAGCACCGGCCCAAGGCACGGCATTAAAATGATAACCAACACCCAGACAATACGCTGGCTGCCCTCCAGTCGCGGATTCTGAATCGCATCCACCAGCATCCAAATCTGGAATATCAATTCGAGGAGCGCCAGAAACGAAACCCCCAAAAATAGGAATCCAAAAACAGGTACGAAGACAGGGTGCATAAGATTTCTTTCGTTCAGGTTTTTTCGATCGCTGACACCGTCGCGTCCACTTCCTCCTGCTTCAATACGCCCTTCGATACCAGCAGGCGAATGAGCGTCGCCAGATAGAGTTTCAATTCGTGATTCTCATTCTTCAACCGCTCGATATCCTGCCCCTGCTCCCGATCTACCTGGTCTTTTTGCGCGATGTCGCCGCGCATCTGTTCCACCGCGCCCTCCAGGTCGCCAATATCAAGCTGTTGGCCCACATTTCCTAGCAACATCATTCTTCCCCAGCCCATAATCAGCCTTTCTTTTTTTGGTTAATCCGTTTTCAATGCGTACGATTCCAAATAGCCACACCCAGAACAACGAGAAGTCCGAATTGGAATTTCCTCTTTGTCCCGCGATTTCAATACTGCTAAAAAACCCTTTTCGGGCCGACCTGCCGCCCAATTCGAACCCGCGAACAGTCCTCGGCTACTTGTTGCCGGAATAATATAACCTTCCTCCATCGGCTTACCGCACTTGGGACAATTGAGTTGGGTATTCATTAGGCAAACAAGCTGTCAGCTAGTTTTTTTGCCAGAATCATCCTTGGACATCGCATTTTTCAACGCCGGCACCTGCTCCAGCAATTTCTCAAACTTCACGCCCGTCAAACTCTCCAGCACCGGCGGCAATTGCGCGATGATCTGCGTCACATCGCCCGTCAATTTACTCGCGCCGCCTCCCGGACCATTGCCGGTATTGATGATGACCATCTTCT
>DASZPR010000153.1:0-4210 GCA_035550235.1 Verrucomicrobiia bacterium
TCCCTACCAAAGCCGCAAACAGGTCACGCTTTCTCCAGTTTGTCATACCAGTTGAACTTGATGATGATGCTAGTGACGATCAGCCCGGCGGCAATTGCGCCCACGGACGACCACTGGCGCAAGACGAGATAAATGGGCAGCGCGGTGAGGCAGAGTTGCCAGACGATGCCGACGGCGACGTTGATCATGTCGCGAGCGAAATCGGGATTCGGTTTGAACGATGGATCTTCGCGCATCACTTTTTCGCGGATCGGTCCCCAGAATCCCCACGGATTCACTTTTTTGTAAAAATCTTTCAGTACGGCTTCATCCTCCGGCTGGGTGAGCAGCGCGCCGAGCAGAGAACCGGCGATGGAAATGGCGAGAATGAACGGGAACAGATACAGCGAATTGCTGACGGAATGGCCGAGAATGATTTTTGCGATGTTCGGGGCAAACATTGCGCTCAGGATTCCGCACATCATTCCCCAGAAATAGCCGTAGCCGTTGAAGCGCCACCAATACCATTTCAGGACGTTCGCCATCACGTAGCCGCCGTAGAGCGCGCCGACGATCCACATCATCACTTCGGTGATGCTCGTGGTCAGCAACCCGAAAAGCACGCCGACGGCCAGTACGCCGATGGATGCCAGGCGGCTCCATTGCACCTGCGCTTTGGGGGGCATGAAGGGGTTGAAAAAGCGTTTGTAAATGTCGTTCACGATGTAGGCGGGAGCGGCATTCAGGGTGGCGGCGAAATTCGACATCAACGCGGCGAGCAGGCCGGCCAGCAGGAAGCCGACGACGCCTTCGGGAACGTAATTCGCCAGCACGATGGGGAGGATTTTTTCGAAATCGGGCTTTTCCATCGCGCGCAAATCGGTCATGCAAAATGCGAGCGCGAGGATGGTGATGCCGGTGATCATCAGGTAACGCGGGAAATAAAGCGCGAGGTTGACCATGCCGTTCATCATGCAGGCTTCGCGTGGATTGCGCGTGGCGAGGATGCGTTGCATGTCGTAGTTCGGCGCGGGTCCGGCGAGGCTCGCGAGCACGCCTTTGAAAAACATCAGGCCGAAAATGATGCCGAAGAGTTCGTTGCCATCGGAATGAATGGCGTCGTTGGCTTTATCGAGAATGCCTTTCCAATCGAGGCCGAGTTTCCAGCCAAAGAACGGATTGAGCCAGCCCGCCGGGGTCGCGTGGTGGATGATTTCGGGTGAGACTTTGTAAACCGCGATGAGGCCGATGGCAATTGAAGTGAGTGTGAGAATGGTGAATTGCATCACTTCCGTGATGACGACGCTGACCATGCCGCCTTTGATGGCGTAAACGGCGGTGAGGCCGAGAATGATCATCGCGTAAATATTTTCGTCGGTGAACACGCCGCTCTTCGCATTCGAGAAATGGAACGGCAACATGACGACGGCGAATTTGCCGATGCCTTTGAAGGCGTAGGCGAGCATGCCGATGACGTTGACGAGCGCGAAAAAGACGACGCTCAGGTGCGCGAGATTGGCGCCCTGCCCTTCGCCAAAACGGGTTTTAATCCATTCCGCGCCGGTGAGCACGTTGGAGCGGCGCAGCCAGGCGCTGAGGAACATCATCAGAAAAATCTGATTGAACACCGGCCACAGCCACGGCAGCCAGAGGCTCTTCACGCCGTAAACGAAAAGAATGTAGACGAGCCACATCGTACCGCTGATGTCGAACATGCCGGAGGCGTCGGAAATGCCAAGCATCCACCACGGGAGCGATTTGCCGCCCAGAAAATAGGAATCCATGTCCTTGGAACCACGGCGCGAAACCCACAGGCCGATGAGGATGACGGCGAGGAAGTAGCCGACGATGATGGCGAGGTCGAGTGGGTGGAGTTTCATGCGTGCGATTCGAAATGGAGGGCGGGGAACAGCGAACATCCAATGATTTCCAATACGACGTCGATTGGATGTTCGAGGTGGGGTGTTGGATGTTGGATGTTTTTCAGGAAAAAATAAGTCACGGCCGGCTCGTTCGACTTTTGCGGAATGTCCTGACAGGTGGCGGTGTCGTCACAAGTTTTTTATTCGATCGCGGTGTTCGAATCCGCCAGCGCTTTTTTCACGTAAACTCCGAAACCTGGCGTGGGTGTGTAATCCCAATCGGAAATCAAATTCGGCCGCGCGCTCGTGTGAAAATCCCACGCGGTCCAGGACCAATGATGCTCGTCCAGGGCCTTCATCACGTGCAACAGCCAGTTGTCAGAGCGCACCGCGTGACTGGGACCGGAATTGCCGCCGAACTCGGTCACGATGACTGGCAGTTTGGCGCTGGCTTTCTCCATGTCCCGGATCCATTCGTCAACGCTGTCGCCTTTGTTGTCGTAACAATGGTTCGCGTAAATCACGCCATTACCGAGCGGGTCGGAAAGTTGGCGTCCCGCTAGAATGCCGGAAAAATCGTAGGCCCAATCCAGGCCGCCGGCGACGACGACGTTTTTCGCTCCGGTGGCGCGGACGGTGTCGAGGAGTTGTTGCATGCCGACGGCGTGATATTTTTTCGGCGGGTTCCAGTAATAACCGATGGGCTTGTCGGTGATCGGGCCACCCTTGAGCCAGACATCCCAGGAGACATCGTGCGGCTCGTTGTACAAATCGAAAAGCACGGCGGGGTTGTTGGCGTAAACCGGCGCGCAATCCTTCCAGAACGCGACGCTGTTGGAGTCGGGCATGGAATGCTGCCCGATGTTGACGCCCCACTCGTTGCAATCCGACCAATGCAAATCGAGAATGATGTAACACTTCTGAGTCGCGCAGGTGTCCACGACCTGGTGCACGAGCGCGCGATATGCGGAGCCGTCATCCGTTTGTTCCGGCCCTTTGCCGAACCAGCGGTCCTGCGAAAGCGGCAGGCGAATGATGTTCGCGTGCCAGTCGTTGATGGCGGTGTTGACCGTTTTGAGGATGTGACCCTGGCCGTCGCTGGTCCATTCCAGGCACGCCGCATTGACGCCGCGCAGCAGAACGGTTTGGCCTTTATCATTGATGATTTTTGTGCCGACGACTTTCAGCGGAGAAGGAGAGTTCGAATTAATTTCAACCGCATTGGAAGCGAAATCAACCGACAGGCCGAGTACGAAAAGAAAAATGACGCCCCAAGTGCGTTGGACGAACGCACTGATTCCAGAGTCACGACGGGGACGTTCCATATCGAATTCCAAGTTCATTTACGCTCGCCCTCATCGCCTTCTCACCCGGCAGAAGGAGAAACTTTATCCCGCTCCCGCAAAGCCATTCACTCGGCGACTCAATCCAGCGCATGAAATTCAAACGCACAGGGCCGGATGGAGCGGAGCTGTTTACCGCGTCGAGCCCATCGGCAGATGCGCGTATTTGGCTACGGCCTGGGCGCGCGAGCGGACGTGCAGCTTTTCGTAAATGCGGCGGATGTAGGTATTCACGGTGGCGACGCCGATCTGGAGTTTGTCGGCAATTTCCTTGTAAAGAAAACCGCGGGCGAGAAGCTCAAGCACTTCCCGTTCGCGCTGCGACAAAACCACGTCCTCACCGCCGGCGGTTTCGGTTTCATTGCGCCGAAAGGATTGAACCACTTTGCGCGCAATCTGGCTGCTCATCGGCGAGCCGCCTGCGTGAACGTCCTTCAATGCGTCCAGCAATTCGTGCCGTTTGGTCTGCTTCAATAAATAGCCGCTCGCGCCGACGGCCAGAGCGTCAAAAATGTGGTTCACGTCCTCATAAACGGTCACCATGACAAATTGAGTGTCCGGCAAACGAGGTTTTAATTTGCGGACGCATTCGATGCCGTTGATGCCAGGGAGATTGATATCGAATAACACGACCGAGGGTTTTGATTGCGGCAATTCGGCAATGGCCGACTCGGCGTCATCATATTCCCCCGCCAATTTGAACCCGTCCGCACTGCGAATCCACCCGGCGAGGATCTCGCGGGCAGGCACGTCATCTTCCACAATTGCGACCGTAATACTCACGCTTTTAAATCTTTGGGGCATTTTAGTCCTGTGGTTTGTTAAGTCATGTCCCGTATATTCATTACACGATTCCCATTGGTTCACAGGGTCTTCTGCGCCTCGACCACCACGTTCAGCGAAAACTTGATTTCTGTGCCACCGCCGGGCCGGCTATGCACCGTACATCGGCCGCCAATTTTTTCCAGACGCTGCGACATATTTTTCAAACCGTTGCCACGGCCAGGGCGCGGGACGACGGCGTTG
>DASZPR010000154.1:0-1721 GCA_035550235.1 Verrucomicrobiia bacterium
TCGATGTGCTGGCGACAGCGATTACCGGGAAAATGACCGTCTATGATTTGGAAAACCTGGACCTCGCCTACGCGCCGCCGTTTGGCTCGGCGAATGATCCCGTAAATGTGGCGGGGTTCGTGGCGAGTCACATTGCGAGGGGAGACATCGCGACGGTCGCATCCGAGACTTGGAAGCCCAACGGCGATTTCCTACTGGATGTGCGGGACGAAGATGAAGTTTTGGAATACGGCGCACTCAAGGGGGCCGTAAATATTCCGCTCTCGAAGCTGCGCGACGCCCTGGAAGCGTTGCCTCGCGACCGGAGAATCGTGGCTTATTGCCAAAAGGGCCAGCGGGGATACTTCGCCGCGTGTGCACTGCATGGAAACGGATTTGAGAAAGTGGCGAATCTCCGCGGCGGGTTTTTGCAGGCGAAACTGAATCAATCGGCGTAATCTCAACAAGGCTGATGGCCCCAGTCGCTTTCCTTCAATTCCTTCTCGAACAACGCCCATTGCTCTTCCTTGCTCAACTGGCCGGGCGCAACGGGTTCCGTCGGCGAGGCTGAGTTGGCCTCACCGTTGCTGGCCGGCGCGGCCGGATTTCCTGGCGGCGTGTTATTGGGCTTGGGCTCACTCATACGGATGATTGCATTGTCGGTTATTCACAGCCGTTTTTCAACCTTTGCGAACAAAACCAAGGTGCTCGCCATCAGTCTCTTCCACAAACAGTTGCGGAAATGCCCGCCACAACTAAAGGCATAGATAGAGCAAAATACGGTTAGCCGGATTTGTCGTTGAATGCATACTGTGACGTGTGCGACATGAACCAATCTTGAGCGTGAAAAAGCCGACCGACCGAAGCAAGAATGGGCGCGTCCCGCTGCATCCGGCCATCTCGGAGGACGTGGCATTTGGCTATCCGCGCGATTTTCTGCAGAACCAATTCGTCTATCTCGTGATTTCTCCGCGAGCCAAAGGTCTTTCGATCGGGGTGAACATGCACCCGATTGTGCGCTGCAATTTCAATTGCCTTTATTGCGAAGTGGACCGCGGCACACCAGCACGCGCTTCGACGCTGGACATTGAACGCATGGGAACGGAACTCGATCAAACGCTGCGAATGGTGGATGACGGCTGGCTGCGCCACCTGCCCCGCTACGCGAATCTCCCGGAGGATATGTTGCAGATCCGTCATGTAACATTGAGCGGCGACGGCGAACCAACCCTGGCGGAAAGATTTATCGAAGCGGTGGCCGCAGTCGCGCACGTGCGCGCGGTGCGAAGATTTTTCAAAATCGTGCTGGTCACAAACTCGACGGCGTTGGACAGCGCGCGCGTTCACGAAGGGCTGCGGTTTTTCACCCGCGAAGATGAAGTATGGGCCAAGCTCGATGGCGGCACCGATGCGTATATCCGCAAAATGAACGGCTCCACGACGCCGTTGCAGAAAATTTTGAGCAACATCCTGTTGATCGGCCGGCAGCGGCCGGTGGTCATCCAAAGTCTGTTCCCGGCCATCAACGGCGAAGCGCCATCGGATTTTGAAATCGAGGAATACGCGCAGCGATTGAAGGAATTGAAGGAACAAGGCGCGGAAATCTCCCAGGTGCAAATCTATTCCGCCACTCGTCCTATGGCGCAGGCGGGCTGCAGCCATCTGCCGCTCAGAACATTGTCACGCATCGCGCAGACGGTTCGGCGAGTCGCGGGATTGAAAGCGGAAGTATTTTAAGACAG
>DASZPR010000155.1:0-6789 GCA_035550235.1 Verrucomicrobiia bacterium
TGGAAAATGTCCCCAAGACGATCACCAGTAACACCGCCCTGCGCGAGTATTACCTCACGCTGCTCGACCAGTTGGAAACGGAGTTCGCCCACGTCCATCATCTGCTCAAGGAAATTTTCGCCAGCGCCGGCACGCGCGTCCTCCCCATGACCGACCTCGACCATTTCAAACACTACAAATCGTTTCTCAATCCTTCACTGGCCGAACGGTTCGACTTTGACCCGGCTGGCGATTTTCTGCCCGAACTGTCCATTCAGGAAAATTGCTGGCACTCCGAGGGCAACGGCCAGAGCGATTTCGGTTTTTACATGGACGGGCATTATCACTCCGTCATCGCGCTCACCCGCTGGCCGCGCACCACCTATCCGGGCATCATCCAGCGGCTCACCAATCTGCGGCTGCTCGATTATTCCATCACGGTCAATGTGGACCCGCTGCCCATTTCCCAGGAAATCAACAAGGAGGAAAAAGAACACGACCGCGTCGCCGGCGATTACGCCAGCGAAAAGAAAATTTCGCTGCTGACGGTGATGGAAAAGAAGCAGAAGAAAATCCATGCCCTGATGCAGGGCCAGACGATTCCGTTCAAGTCGCTCTTTGTCATCCGCATCTGGGACAAATCCAAGGACGGACTGAATGCGAAAGCCAGCGCCATCAAGAACGCCATCAACTCGATGAACTCGGCGCAGTATTTTGAATCCAACCTGCCGAGCACCTCAAAGAATCTGTTTTTCCAGACGTGGCCCGGCTGGACTTGGGGCCGTTACGAACATCGCAAACTTTATTCCGAGCATCGTTACCTGGCCGATATGCTGCCCGTCACCAGCACGTTCACCGGCCACCTCAAAACCGCCGAGGCAATTTATGACGGCCCCAATAATAATTTGGTGGGCATCGAAACTTTCTCCGGCTCGAAGGATAATCAGTCCCCCCAACACGCCGTGCTGCTCGGCATGAGCGGCGCGGGCAAATCCGTCACGGTTTGCGATTTGCTGTCGCAGACCGAAGGTTACTTCGCCTACACCGTCATCATTGAGGAGGGGTTGAGTTATGGCATCTACACGCAGACCGTCGAGGAAGGCGCGCGGCCCATCATCATCCACCCGGACGGCGACCTGACTATCAATTATCTCGACACGAAAGGGCTGCCGCTGACGCCCGACCATCTTTCCGCCGCGACCGCCCTTGTCGCCCGCATGATCGGCACGTCGGCGCAGGAGGACAAACAGATGCTCCGGCAGGCGCAGATTGCCAAATACCTGAACCTGCTCTACGAGGATTCGTTTCAGGACTGGCAGAAAAAACGGCACGACCAGTTGCTCAACATCGCGCGGCACGCGCTGGCCTTGCAGAAATTCCGCGCCGAAAAAATGCCGCCGGGCGCGACCATGCTCGAAACTTTTGCGGACTTCCGCGACCAAGCGAAGCTTGGAACCAATGGGGAGACAGGCGGACAGACATCGTCCACAGCAGTGACGAACTTCAACGAATGGGGCACCGAATACATCGCCCAATTCCCGGAAGCCGAAGTCCTGCGTTTCCTGAAAGACCCCAAGACCTCGCGTGAAGTCCGCAATCTCGCCTTCGCCTATTTCGCTCCGGAGGAATTTCCGACGCACCGGATGTTGCAGGAATTGATGATGCTCGACCCGGTCGGCTCCGAACGCGACCAGATCATCGAAATCGCCACGCTCATCCTGCCGTGGTGCCGCGACGGCAACTACGGCTGCCTGTTTGACGGCACGAGCAATCTGTCACTCACGGGAAAAATCGCCCATTTTGAATTGGGCTACATTCCCGAATCCGCCAAGGAGTTGAAAGCGGCTGCCGGCTTCCTCATCACCAATCACGCGCGCAAGCATATCATCACGCTGCCGCGCGCGTTGCGGAAACGCAACGTATATGAGGAAGTCGCCCGCTTCCTCGACATCCCCGGCGGCCAGGAAATCGTGCAGGAGAGTTACGCGCAACTCCGCAAATTCAATTGCTGGAACATTTCCATCGTCCAGCAATACGCGCGGTTCAAGCAGTCGCGCATACGTTCCGCCGTGTTCGGCAACTCGCGCCAGTTTTTCATCATGCGCCAGAACGACCGCGCGGATTTGGAAGACATGGCGCAAGACATCGCGCTGCCGGAAGTCACCAAGCACGCGATCATGAACTATCCGCTGCCCGACCACCAGAGCGGCCAGAAGTATTCGCCGTTCACTTATTTTCACACCGACTCCGGTCGCAACCTCTGCGGCACGGTCCACAACATTTCGTCGCGCGAGATGCTCTATTGCAGTTCGTCCAGCGGCGAACACTTCGACAAACGCGCCCGCGAATTGCGCCAAAGCGCCAACATCGTCGAGGGCATCATCGCCCACGCCAATCCACCCAAATAAACAACAACCAAAATAATTATGAAAAAACTGTTCATCCAATTCATTCCGCTTGCCTGTGCCGTGTCCCTGTTCACAGGCTGCGCCGCCGTCACCCGGACCGCCACTGATGTCGGTTTGGGCGCGGGCGGTGCAGCCATCGGCGCGGAACTGTCCCACAATAACCCCTACGCCATCGTCGGTGGGGCGGCGGGCGGTGCTCTGCTTGGCGAGGGGCTTCATTACGCCAATGGCAAACTCAATGACCAGTCCTACCAGACCGGCTACGACAAGGGCCGCAGCGATGCGGTGAAACAACAATACTGGCTCTTTGTCGCCATGCAGCAGGCCAAGGCCGGTGACGAAGGCCGCGTCCGGCTCTACCCGGTGCATCTGCCCGAACAAGTCATTGATGGCGTGATTTTCAAACCGACCACCGAAAATCTCCGCATCGAAGAGTAGAGAAAACATTTTAGTCCGTTAAACCACCAAAATAGAAAGGAAAACAAACATGAAAAAAATACTCATCATCACCGCAATCGCCCTGCCGCTGGCATTCTCCGCCCGCGCGCAATGGATCGTCTATGACCCGACAGTCAATACCGAACAAATCATCTCCGAAGCCGAGAACATCGCCAAATACGTCGAGATGATTGACAACCAAGTGCAGCAAATCACCACGCTCGGCAACCAGTTGAGCGAATTCAAAAACTACGAGTCTCTTTTCGGCAACCCGTCTCAAGTCGTCCTCTCAATGGTCGCGCCCTTGGAGTCCGACCTGAAAAACCTTGAGCCGGTGCAAGGCTTGGACAGCCTCGTGACCAGCGCCAACGGCAGTGCGGCGTTGACCTACAATGACTCTGGCATTTACGCCACGGTAGGCACGAGTTTTCAGACGCCGGGCGGCCAGACCATCCAGCGGCCCGCCGACCAATACAAACCGTTTGCGGCCGTCATCAACTCCGCCAGCAACTACGTCGCCGTGGCCAACAGTGCGGCGCAACGGCGTGCATCCATCAAGGATCAAATCGCCCAGACGACCCAGCAGCTTCAAAATGCCACGACCGATGCCGAGGTGCAGAAGTTGCAGGGCGTCCTTGCCAGCCTCAACAGCGACCTCGCCAGCACCGATGACGAGGTGAATCAGGCGGCGACCGCCGCGAACGTGCAGGACATCCAGAACCGGAACGACCAGCAGAAACAAATCCTGGCATTGACCGAACAGCAAAACGCCGAGTTCACGGAGGCCGTCAGCAACTACACGGCAAAATTCCAGTTGCTCAACGCGCCGACGACCTTTCCGTCGCCGTAACCGTCAAACCTAAACCCTCAACCCCGCAACCATCATGGCCACGTTCGACAGCATCTTCCCCACATTCCTCGCCAAATGTGGCGAACTCCACACGTTGTTGTTGAGCGTGGCCTTCGCCTTTTTCATCACCGGCGTCATCATCACCGTGAAACAGCATCCTTCGCACAAGTCCGTCCTGAATTTGCTGCTGCGCCTTTTTATTCTCACGTCCCTGCTCGTGTTCCTGCCGGCATGGGGCAACACGCTGCAAAATTTGCTGCAAACTTCCATCTTGTCCGGCCTCGGCGTTGACCCGTCCCAGGTATATCAGCAGTTCAACCAGTTGCTCGTCATCAAACGCGACCCGTCCACGACCTCGTCCTGGTGGAACATCATGTCGCAACTGCACAATTTCACCACCGACCTGATCATCTCCGCCGTGCTCTGGCTTGTCGGCCAGTTCGCTTCGCTGATGATGTTCTGGGCCTACATCTTCCAGACCATCATCCTCAATCTCGGCTACGCGCTTTCGCCGCTGCTCATCGGGTTCATGGCCATACCGGCATTGAAACACACCGGCAACCGTTACCTGCTGAACCTCGTCGGTGTTTTGCTCTGGCCGCTGGGTTGGGCGCTCGCCGCGCTCGTCACGCAGGGCATCCTCGATTTTATGACCGACCCCAGCTTTGAATACCTTGACCCAACCTCCACGCTGCCCGATTTGCAAAAAACCATCGGCGTTGCCGCCGTCGGTTTCTGGATCATTTTCAGCACCGTCGCCGCACCGGTCATCATCCAAAACGTCATCGCCCACGGACTTCAGCCCGGCGGCGCGTTGCTCGCGGGCGGCGTCAGCAGCGCGCTGCAAACCGCCGCCACCACGGCGGGCGCGGCGGCGACCGCCTCTTCCACAGGCATTCCGATTGTCACCGCCGGTGCGGCGGGCATGGCGGCATTGATGAGCACGATGTCGTCCGCCGCCAACATGGGCAGTGCCGGGGCCATCATCATCGCCGGCAGCGGCCTGCCGCCGCGCTCCGCGCGCGGTCGGCCCGGCGACGACATCACCGGCGACAAATCCGTCCGCGAACTCATCGCCAAATCCAAACCAAATTACTACTGACCTATGGAAAATCCTGATTTGAATACTACACCTACGCAACCCGAGGGAATTGTGCCCGTGCGGAAACACCGCTTTGACTTAACCCGCCTGCTCGTGCTGCGCGACCGCCTGCCGTGGTTCTGGTTTGCGTTCACTGTCGTCGTCCTGTTGCTCTCGGCGATTGACCGCTACCACATCGTCTCCCAATTCAAACAACGCGAACG
Source organism: Verrucomicrobiia bacterium (assembly GCA_035550235.1). GTDB lineage: Bacteria > Verrucomicrobiota > Verrucomicrobiia > Limisphaerales > DASXHY01 > DASXHY01. The sequence goes on from DASZPR010000155.1 coordinate 4,981, forward strand.
TGTCGTCATCATTGACCCCGCCGGCACCTACTATTTGAGTCCGCTGCTCCAGTTCGCCGAGGCGAAGGATTTGCACATCCAACAGGCCGAACTGGCCACGATGGTTTTTCTCACCCGCAATCCCAAGGATTTCGACAATCCAGATTTGCTCAAATTGCTGTTCCTCAAGCCCGCACTGGCCAAGGCGCAGGACGAGCGCATCAAGGAATCGGTCGAATTCCGTGCCAAGCAGTTGCACCAAAAAGCGGAAATCGGCCGCATTGACATCCTGGCCACGCGCGACAACGAGGTGCTCGCCGCCGTCACCGGCCAGATCATCCGCAGCGGCATCTTTCAAGACAAGGCGTTCACCGAGGCGTTTCCGTTCACGCTCCGGCTGCGCCTCCTCCGCAATCCCAACATGGCCTTGAACGGACGCTTCCCCACCGCCGTGGGCGACTTCAAATATGAAATCAACCGCTAAAATTCTGTCATTCACCCTCACGGTGTTCACCACCGCCGTCGCGCTGGCTGATTCGCCGGCTATTCAACAGGTCATGCTCGACGACCGCACCGCCGTCACGGTGCCGGTCGCCACCAACCGCGTCACCACTATTTGTTTCCCCAGCGCCATCACTGCCATTGACGGCGCGGGCATCACGGTGGATGGCAAAGCGCCGGGGTTGTTTCAACTCGCCCACACCAAAGGCTCGGCGTTTCTTTCCATCCGCGCGTTGTTTCCGAAGGCGGCCGCTAATCTGAACATCCGCTGGAACGATCACACTTACGTCTTTGAACTCGCCGAAAGCAGCCAACCCGTGCTGTCGCTGAATCTGTCCGCACCGCCAACACCGGAGGAGGCAGGCGTCAGCCACGCGCCGGAGGTCAGCCCGTTGAAACTGCTGGCGCTGCTCGACAAGGCCAGGGCATTTCCATTGCTGAAGCAGCAACAGCCTGAAAGCGTCGTCAATGTGGACTTCACCTCCTACGACGGCAAACCGCTCGTGAGCAATTTCAATGACTACGAAATCCAGATCGAACAGGCGTTCCGTTTTGATGATGAAGACACGCTCGTGTTTCGTCTCGCCATCACTAACCGCCTCGACACACCGCTGGTTTATCAGCCCGACAGTTTCCTGTTGCGCGCGGGGAATCGGCTCTATCCGCAGTCCATCAGCGACGCCGATGGCACAGTGCCGCCCAAAGGCCGCAGCATCGTCTATTTTGCCGTCACCGGCACGCCGGATGGCGGGCGCAATAATCTGTCCCTGAAAAACGCCTTCACGGTTTTAGTGACACGCCTTTCGCCCGCGCCACCACCGCCGCCCGTGGCTGCTGTCACCAATGCTCCAGTCGTTCATCCCATCCGTTCACCCAGAGGCCATCTATGAAACCACGCGATTTCCTTAATTTTTTCAAAACCAGAAGCGGCAAGTTCCTGGCCTTCGGGCTTCTGTTCGCCGCCGTGCTGATCATTTTCAGTGTCATCCGCAAACATCATGCGTCCGGCGAGGATGCGCCCGGCGTCACGGTGCTGACGACCAACGTCACCGACAAACCGCAGGTGGTCCAGTCCGTTGAACGGTCAATGCAGGTCTTTAATCCGCCATCGCCCAAGTCCTCGCCAGGCAATTTGCCGGCCTCCTCACCGGCTTCATCGCCACCCGGCTTTGCGAAGCCGTCGCCCTTGCCGAATGTTCCCGTCAACCAGATGCCGGCGCTCACGCCCATCAGCCTCTTCGCCGACAGTTCGGCGGGAGTCGCGCCGGCAAAAAAGTTAGGTCCGGTGTTCGCCCCGTTCGGAAGGCTCATCCCTTGTGAAACCGTCGT
>DASZPR010000156.1:0-3246 GCA_035550235.1 Verrucomicrobiia bacterium
GTCGCGCAGTTGCCCGGCGACTATGACAAAACCACTTTTGGGCAGGCGCTGATTCCAGACATGGCGGCCGATCCCAGTGTGGTGGACATGGATGGTACGTTTTATTGCTACGCCACGACCGACGGCTGGGGACAAGGATTGGCCACGTCCGGTACGCCGGTGGTTTGGACATCAAAAGATTTTCTGAACTGGAGTTTTCACGGTTCGAGTTTTCCGCCCGACTTTGATTTGAAGTATTGGGCGCCCAGCAGCGTCGTGCATCGGAACGGACGCTATTATTCATTCCCGACTTTGGACGGCAAAATCACGGCGGTGGCATCGGATTCGCCACTGGGACCTTTCGTGGCACCCGATGGTCGGCATGTTACCAAAGCAACACTTCAGCCGTTTCCGGTTGAACAAAGGAGCACCATTGACGCGGAAGTTTTCATCGACGACGACGGACAGGCTTACATGGTTTGGTCCCGCCGTCGCGAGGCGAAGCTTAAGCCTGACCTGCTTTCGCCGGATGGTCCAATAATCAACATTCCCACGAAACGCCAGGGATATTCCGAAGGACCATTCCTTACGAAGCGTAAAGGCATTTACTATTACTTCTACACGCTCGGCGGCGGCGAGACTTACCAATACGCTTACATGATGAGCCGGGCATCGCCGATGGGGCCATGGGAAGCGCCGGAGCAGGACATTATCGCCACAACCGATCATGCGGCGAAAATTTTCGGGCCGGGGCACGGTTGCTTCTTTCATCCGCAGGGCAGCGAACAATGGTATTTTGTCTATCTCGAATTCGGGCGTGGCGGCACGACGCGACAGATTTACGCCGACAATATGCATTTCAATGCCGACGGCACCATCCAACCCATCAAGCTGACCAAAGCCGGCGTCGGCGTCTTGCGCCCGGATACTGAGACGTCCCCGAACCTGGCAGTGAATTGCAAAGCCACAGCATCTTCCGTTCGTCCGAACTATAGGGTGCGCCATGAGCATGATACCTCGCTGGACCGGGTGGAAACTTACGAGCCCGCGAATACCCTTGACGGTTCAAACGGCACGCGCTGGATGGCGGCCGCCGGCGATGAAGCGCCGTGGTTTCAAGTGGACCTCGGCGCGCCGCGTAACATTCGCCGCACCGAAGCGTATTTTGTAAAACCTGCCGCAGGCCAGGCGTATCGTCTTGAATGGTCACTCGACGGCCAAAAGTGGATGCTCTATGGCGAACATGACGAGGTTATTCTCGGCTCCCCGCATTGTGACGAAAAGTCCGTTCATGCCCGATATCTCAAGCTGACAATTTTAAAAGGCGAGCCCGGGCTTTGGGAATTCCGCGTTTACGGCGAGCCCGCCAGCGCGCCGCGATAAATCGGCCGTGATTTACCAAAACGTTTCATGTCCGTTTAATTCACGGTCAAGAGCTTCCATCAAATAGTAATCCCCCCATGAGGTATAGCCGTTTTTACCTCCCTGTCCGCGCTTTTGCACCCCGCAGCAAGCCTCATTGAAATCAACGTAATCATCGTTACAAAGCCGGGCCAGCAACGATTGCCGCGCGCCGGTTATTTCTGCGTCCGCCGCGCGGTGCCGGGCGAGTTCCTGAAAACCGCATACGGCAATTGCTGCCGCGGATGCATCCCGGAGACGCTCGGGATGCGCCGCTTCATGAAAATCATTCCACGGCACAACTTCTTCATCGAGGCTGGCGATAAACTTCTTCGCAATGCGCACAGATGCTTCGAGATATTTCTCGTTTCGCGTATAGCCATAGCTCAACGCAAAACCATAAATTGCCCAGGTCGCACCCCGCGCCCAATACCCGTTATTCGGATCTCCCAACGGTTGCCAGGTCTTCGAATCAAAACGGTAAATGTTATTGGTGGAGTAATCCGCGCGGATAAAACACTTCAGACACATGTCAGCATGGCGCGTCGCAATTTGTTGGAACTTTGAATCGCCGGTTTCCATTCCAGCCCAATACAACAAGGGCAGATTCATCAAAGAATCAATGATGGCCATGTCGTCCGTTCGCATCCGGCCATCGCCAATCGGTGATTCGATCTCGTCCATTCGTCCCCAAGCACGGATGAAGTTTCCACGCGGATTAAATCGCTGCACCAGCAATTCGGCCGCGCGCAACCCGACATCGCGATGGTCCTTGTCGCCTGTCATTTTGTAAAGCGCTACCGAATACAGCGAGTAAAGGAAACCGAGATCATGATGAGTGTCCATGAAACGCGTGAACACCTTTTCGCGATAATATGGCGCAAGACGCAAAACTTCTTTTACGAAAAGTTCGTCCTCGGTCGAGCGCCAGGCCAGGAGAGCCATACCGGTGAAGAACGAGGACGTCCAGTTTCCGATCTCAAAGAAACCTTCTTTAAAATTGAAGTAATTTCCGTCTGCTGCCCAAGCCGCTGATTTGGGGTCTTCGGCGAGAAGTTGTATATTCCGGCGCGCTTTTCGGACGCAGAGGTCGTAGATGCTTTTCAACCGTTCGCGCCCTGTGTCATCAGTACCGGCTGTCTTTTTCAAATTTTGTTTTAGCTTGTTCATTCTTTTCCTGCATGAAATTGGGTGCCCAAGTGGATTTTCAGGCTAGGTAATAATCCCGCCAGTTAAAGTTTCCTTTACCAGTAACAAAGGCCGCACCGGGGCCGGCTTGCGGCTGCTTGGAAGCGAAATCCTTCAGTGTCTTCGTTTTTTTGTGGTTTGAATAATTCCCCTAAAAAAACTGAAAATAAATGGCAGGAACTGGGCCGTGCTTTTCGCAACTCCAAATAGACTATGAATATCGGTCTTACATCGGCGATCTGTAGCAGCCCTGGCTGTGGGGAAAATGGCGGTTCCAGCAGCCGTAAGCGTGTGACGGTTTACGACATTGCCAGGAGCGTAGGCGTTTCCCATACCACTGTGGCGCGGGCTCTGCGGGATAGCAAAGATGTGGCGAAGAAGCGGCGACAAGAAATCCAGAGGATAGCATTAGAAATGGGATATTATCCAGATCCGCACCTTGCCGCATTGGCAAATTATCGCAAAACGTTAGCGCCAAGCCATTTTAAAAGTGTTGTTGCGTGGCTTAATCATTGGCAGAAACCGGATCAACTGCGCAAGTTTGGAGAGTTTGAAAGATATTGGCAGGGTGCTCAGGAGGTCGCTGGCAGGCAGGGGTTTAAATTGGAGGATTTTCGCTGGTCCTTGGACTGCTCGCCCAAACGACTTGAAAGTGTGTTGTTGGCTCGCGGTATTGAG
>DASZPR010000157.1:0-3054 GCA_035550235.1 Verrucomicrobiia bacterium
AGGCGAGGCCATGCGACCTCGCCCTGAAAGTTTCCTTTAAAACTAGTTCTTGGTCGCGGCTTCCGCCACGACGTTGATGCGATGGCTGGCTTTATCGAAAGTAACCTTTCCATCGGTGAGGGCGAACAGGGTCCAATCACGGCCCGTGCCGACATTCTGACCGGCCACAAATTTCGAACCGCGTTGGCGGATCAAAATGCTGCCCGCCGTCACGAACTCGCCGCCAAATCGTTTCACGCCCAGCCGTTTGCTGACGCTATCGCGCCCGTTACGGACGCTGCCTTGTCCTTTTTTATGTGCCATAAAACTCTATTATGCGTTGATTGCTTTGATTTTGACCACGGTCAGTTCCTGACGATGGCCGATGCTCTTATGATAGCCTTTTCGGCGTTTCATCTTAAAAGTTAACTTCTTTTCGCCGCGAATGTGTTCCACGACGTCCGCCGTGACGGTGGCAGCGGCCACGGTGGGCGCGCCCACGGTGACTTTTCCATCGTTATTGACCATCAAAATGCGGTCAAACGTCACCGGCTTGCCGGCCTCGATCTCGAGACGTTCGATTTCCAGCGTATCGCCCGCGGCGACCCGATACTGTTTGCTTCCGGTTTCTAATACAGCGTACATAAGTAAATTCGTCCCCATTAACGGGGCCGGTGATGAAACCAAAAACTCAATTCGGTGTCAACGCCTCATTTTGCCTCATTTCCTGTCTTGTGCAACCCGGGTTTTTGCCCAGAGGAATGTTTTTGCTTCTTCGGGGGTTTTCGCTAAAGTTGCCGCATGCCAGAGATCGTCGAATTCCTGAACCGCGGCGCCGCGGCCATCACGCCCGCCATCGCCGATAAAGTCGTCCGCGCGCTTCCCCAATGGAAGCTGGAATTCACGCAAATCTACGAGCCGCTCTTCCCCCATCTCGGCAGCCAGTTGGACTTCCTGGCCAACGCTGTAGAGGACTGTGTGGAAGGAGCTTACAAAGAAATACCCTTCTACGCCGTGGCCCAGGCAACTTTCGCCCTGCTTTACGCCCACAAAAAGGTCGGCATCATCCCCGACGCCGTCCTCAACCTCGGTCGGGCGGATGATTCCAGCGTCGTCCGTGGCGTCCTCATCCAAAACGAGAAAGCCTTCGCCATCTACGCCGCCTCCCAGGACCTCGAATGGGGCAAGGTCACTAGCCAGCCCTGAGGATTTAAGAATTTCGATTGGTGATAGCCAAACGGGATTAAGTCAATAGGCGGGAAGTTTCTCAAGAAAGGCTCCAAAGTTCCTCCCTCTCCCCAAGGGAGAGGGCCAGGGTGAGGGGAAAGGAAGCGTAAAATCGCTTGGCTCTTGCAATCATCCCACGACTTATAAGTCGTATATCGTAAATCGAAAATTACTTCAGCATTTTCCAAACCCTTAGCGCCTCCGTCACTCCCCATGCCTGCGCATCGCACCCGCGTTGCTGATGCGGTGCATCGCCGTCCAGAATCTCCGGAATCTGCCCGAGGCAACCTTCGTTCATCAGCCGTTCCGCGCTGCCGAGATAGGAGCGCGCAGCGGCGACCGCCTCCAGAGAGAAATCCCACGCGCGCGCGAGTGCTTCGCAAAACACCGGGAACGTCCACGTCCAAGCTGTTCCATTGTGATACGCCGGTTTCCGCCGCGTGTCCTCGTCGCCTTCGTAACGTGGCCAATAGGGATTGTGTGGATCGTTCAACGCCCCGCCGCCGTTGGCATAAACCGGCAACGGTGTCGTCAACGGCAGCGGCGCCAATGACCGTAATCCGCCGGGCACCACCAAATATCTCAACGCCGCTTCCACGCAGCGCTTCGCGCGTTCGCCACTCACGAGTCCGAGACTGACAAGAAACAGGCAATTGCTCCGCAACGCATCACTCACCACCGCATCGCGGGCAATGACTCGCGATCCGCCGAGCAACACATCCGCATACCACCCCTTATCGGGCATCCAGAACAACTTTTCCACCGAAGCCAACGCCCGCGCCGCGAGGTCATTCCATTTTTGTTTCTCCGCGCCCTCGCTGATGTTCGCGAGCTGGCGCAGCAACCGAATCCATAACGCTTGGATTTCCACCGGGTAACCCTCGCGCGGCGTGGCCGCGGGATAATTCGTGTCCATCCACGTGAAATGGCTCGGGCTCCAGATCAGCGCCGAATCCGCGTCCATGTGAATCCCGTTCGGCGTGCCGCGCATGTAATTTTCCGCGATACTCTGCAACACCGCTCGAAGCGTCCGCCCCGACTCACCTACGACCGTGGAATAGATCCCGAGGCGAGATTCCGACGTGCCTTCCAACTTTGGACTTTCCCCCGCCGCCACCTCCTCACACACCACCCCAAACCACAACGGCGCATCCGACGTATCGCGATTCGATGCGTCATTGCCAAAAATAATATTCGGCAGCGTGCCGTCTTTCTCGAATCGCGCGAAAATCACGAGGATTTGTTTCACCTCTTCAACCATGCCCGCCGCCAAAAGCCCGCGCGCGGAAATAAACGTGTCGCGGCCCCAATCCAAAAACCAAGGATACCCGGCGATGACGCTCTTGCCGTTGTCGCGACGCACCACGAATGCGCGCGCAGCTTGCAGCAATCGCGCCTCGAAATTATCTCCCGCATGCGGGCTTTCCAGTTTCCAATGCGAATCCCCATCCTGCTCCGCCGTGACAGTCACTGTCACACTCGCGCCTTTCGGCAGCGGCAGTTCGAACCAACCCGGGCTGTAGGCATCGCCGCTGCCCATTTGTCCGCGCGTCTGCTCCACCGGATGCGCGATGTTCTCGCACCACTCCGCCTGCGGATGATACTCGCCCGTGTCCGCGAACACCCGCAGTTGCCGATCCGCCGCCGGCGTGAACGCGAAACCCGTTTGGTAGGGCGCGTCACTCCGTGCGCGCCCCTCGTTATCCAACGGATGCGTGTTCATCGCAAAATGATAATCCGCGCCGCCGTTGCGCTTCGTCTCGGAATGAAAATTTCGATCCTCAATATCCACGCGCACCGTGAGGCGCACATCGGCATCGGCGGGCAATTGTTTGCCAGTCGCGCGCG
>DASZPR010000158.1:0-3423 GCA_035550235.1 Verrucomicrobiia bacterium
GGCTTCGCGCCCAGGGAAAGGTTGGTGGTATCGTAGGAGTGCGGCGAAATGAACGGCGCTAAAAACGATGCCAGCGTCAGGAGCGCAATGAAGACGGCGCCGACCACCGCCAGCTTGTTTTGCCGCAGGCGATGCCACGCATCCTGCCACAGCGATTGGCCGGCTTCGACCTCGCCGGTGTGCTGTGTGACGGTTGGGAATTCAGCGCTCATTATTCAAATCGCAATCTGGGGTTCATCCAGACCGCCATGATATCGGCGACAAGATTCATGACGATGACGAGCACGGCGTAAACGAGCGTGGTGCCCATCAACATTGGGCCGTCGCGATTGAAGGCGGCGAGAACGAAAAACCGGGCCGCACCCGGCACGTCGAAAATAGTTTCGACCACGAGCGATCCGGTGACCAATCCGCTGATGGCGGGTCCGAGAAATGAAACGACGGACAATAATCCGCCGCGCAAGGAATGTTTATAGATAACGCGCCACTCGGAAGCGCCCTTGGCGCGAGCCGTGCGGATAAAATCCTGGTTCAGGATTTCGAGCATGCCGCCGCGCGTGAGCCGCGAGATGTAGGCCATGTAATAAAGGCCCAGGGTCATCGCGGGCAAAATGCGGTCGCGCGGAAAGAACCAACCGGAGGTGTTGAACCACCCCAGCTTGATGCCAAAAATCAGAATCAGCAGCGGGCCGGTGACGAATGACGGGATGCAGATGCCCAGCGTGGCAACGGACATCGGCACGTAATCGCCCGCGGTGTTTTTCCGGAGCGAGGCGATGATGCCGGCAATCAATCCGAAAAACAGCGCGAAGAACAACCCTTCGATGCCGAGTTCGATGGAGGTCGGCAGTGAGCCCGCGAGCAATTCGTTCACGCTCCAACCGAAATATTTATAGGACGGACCGAGATCGCCGTGAAAAATCAGCCGCCCCATGTAATCGAAATATTGCTGGAGGACGGGCTTGTTCAAGCCGTAATAGGCCTCGATTTGGGCTTTGATCTCCGGCGTGGTGACCTTTTCCGTGTCGAACGGGCCGCCGGGCATGAACTTCAAAAGAAAAAACGTGATGGTCGCGACGATGAGCAGCACCGGAATCGCTTCCAAAATTCTTTTGAAAATAAAGCGCAGCATGTCAGCGTTTATTTTTTGTTCGTCTCGAGAGATTCAAGATACATGAACTTGTAGGCATGATTATCGAGAATGTTCGGGTACCAGCCTTTGAGTTCGGGCCGTTTAAGGCAAATGTGCGTGTAGAAATAGATGGGGATTATCGGCATTTCGTCCATCAGGATGGCTTCGGCTTTTTGGAAAACCTCAAGCCGTTGCTGCGGGTCCACCGTCGCGGCGGCCTGGGCGATGAGGCGATCGTATTCGGCATTGGACCAGCCGGTTTCGTTATTGCCGCCGCCGGTGAGCCACATGTCGAGAAACGAATTGGGATCGTTGTAATCGCCGGTCCATCCGGCGCGGGAGACCTGGTAATTCAGCGAGCGTTGGGAATCGAGATAGACCTTCCACTCCTGGTTCACGAGCCGCGCATCCACGCCAAGTTTCGTTTTCCACATCTGCTGGATCGCCTCGGCGATGGTGCGATGGGATTCAAGCGTGTTGTAAAGGATTTCGACCGGCGGCATGCCTTTGCCATCGGGATAACCGGCCTCGGCAAGGAGGCGCTTGGCTTCCGCAATGTTCTCGTGCAACTGCGCGCGGCACGTGTAGCCGGCCGTGTCGGGCGGAGTGAGGTTGAACGCGGGCATTTCGCCGCCTTTCATGATATCCCTGACGATGCTTTCGCGATCGATAGCCATCGCGAGGGCTTGCCGCACGCGTTTATCGTTTACGGGCGCTTTCGTCACGTTCACGCGATAAAAGTAAGTGGTGAGGAAGGGATGGATTTGAAGCAATTCGGGATGTTGCGTTCGATAGTAATCAATCTTCGAGGGAGGCAGCGTGCAAGTCAGGTGAAGCTGGCCGGCACGAAAAGCGCGCTCTTCGGTGTCGTCGCTCTCGATGGGGTAAAAACGAATCGCGTTCAAGCGCACGCGTTCGCGATCCCAGTAGGTGGGGCTTTTGCGAACTTCAATGACATCGTTGACGCGCCATTTGGCGAGCACGAACGCGCCGTTGCCGACGAACCGGCCGGGCCGCGTCCATTTGCTGCCGCGGGTGTAAGGATCTCCCCATTTTGCCACGGTCGGCAAATGCACCGGATACCACGAATGATGGAGCAACAGGGAGAGAAAATAAGGCGTGGGATTATTCAGGGTGACCTCGAGCGTGAGAGGATCAATCACTTTGTAACCGACCTGGCTGAAGTCGGTAATTTTTCCTTCGTTGAACTCCTCGGCATTCTTCACGACATAATGCATGTACGAATATTCCGCGCCGAGGGAGGGGGTTAGAATGCGCCGGTAGGCGTTGACAAAATCCTGGGCGGCGAAGGCGTCGCCATTCGACCACCTGGCGTTGTTGCGGAGATGAAACGTGTAAACCTTGCCATCCGGCGAAATGTCCCATCGCTCGGCGACACCGGGGACGGGGTGCAAATCCACCGGGTCCTCGGTCACGAGCCCTTCGAGCAGGGCCATCATGATGTGGAATTCCTGCGTGCCAGTGACGATATCCGGGTCGAGGTCCTGGGGTTCCGTGCCGTTGCCGATATGCAGGACCTGTTCACGGTCGCCGACTTCCACGAGGGTTTCGCGTTTGCCGCAGCCGGGGAGTAAGGAAAGACTGGTCAGGGCGCCGAGGCTGTAAACAAAGCGGCGCCGCGATAGTGGGCGAAATCCAAACTGCATTGCGTATTCGACAACTAAGAAACGTTTATTTCTCGAAAAAAGCAATGGGGGAGTTTTTTCCGCGGGGCGATTTCGGATTTTTTCGCAAGCCGATGGATTGCGCGGCATGTTGTTTGTCGTTCCGCGTTTATACGGCGGGCGAACCGACCGCCTAAAGACGGAACTACAAATGCAGCGATCACTTTCCTTCGGCGGCCGATTTGTCGCGGTAGCGGTAGAACGTCGTCGCGACACTGAACAAAATCGCGACGGCGAAGGTTAATCCCGCATACATAACGAAGCGGGGGGCGCTGATGGAGCCAGATTCGTTACCTGGCGTGGAAAACATTTTCGTGACCACCGCCACCAGCAAATCCCCGGCGGAAATCGTCAGCAAAAAGAAGCTCATGATGAGACTTTTCATCTCGGGGGCCGCCTCTCGAAAGGCAAATTCAAGGCCGGTGGTCGAAACCAATACTTCCGCAATCGTCAAAATAATATAGGGCAAGGTCTGCCAGAGGACGCTCATCTGGCGGCCGGAATCAATCTGTTGCTGGAGCCAGGCCACGACAAGGAACGACGCCGCGCCTAAAAACATGCCGCTCGACATTCGGCGCAGCGGCGAGGCCAATCGGCCCAGAAGCG
>DASZPR010000159.1:0-6983 GCA_035550235.1 Verrucomicrobiia bacterium
CGTGCTGATGCCGTAAATGATTACGGCCAGCAGGAAAAAGTGCCGGTCTAAATGGGGGTCTTGGTTAGTGAACCACACAATGACAGGTTAGTGTTGGTTGCGTTTCTAGCAAGCTGCAAGTGCGGAATCGTTTGTAGTTCCGCGTTTACGCGGTTCTGCATCATAGACGCTCAAACCGCCTGAAGGCGGAACTACGAACAACGCTCGGCTATTGTAGGCCACCGAGGCTCACTCCAAATTTACTCTGCACCTGCGGAATCACCGAGCCGGGGCAATTATGACTCGAATCCGCCAGGCCCGCCGCGATGCCGCTCGCATACGCTGTGGCGGTGGACGTCCCGGTTACCGCCCAGGATTGCCCGTCAAAAGGCACAATGCTCGTGCCGGGCAACATCAGATCCACGAAGCTGCCGCGATTCGCATAGTCAGCGACTTGCCCCGGGCCATTGCCCGCGGTCACGGCTTCCACCTCGGGGTAAGCCGCGGGATACGTCGGTGTCGTCACGGGTTGATTTCCTGCCGCTGCGAAAAAGACCACGCCTTGTTTACTGGCATTCTGAATCAAGGTATGAAGAAACGCACTGTCGCCCTGGCCGCCGAGGCTCATGTTGATGACGTTCGCGCCGGCCTGCACCGCCTCGTAAACACCCGTCGCCACATCAAACGTGCTCGTGGTTTCGTTGGGTCCGTAAACATCCACCGGCAATACCTTGATGGAAGTTGTGCCACCCGTGTTCGCCTGCACGCCGCGCAAAATCGTATCGGCCATGGCTGTGCCGTGTGTCAATTGCGAATCCGGGTTCGGCTGGCCCGCGACGGAAATCGACTTCAACATGAATTGATCGAGATTATTTCCCAGCGCACCCACTGATGTATCAATCAACCCAATGACAACCTGGCAATCGCCGTTGTTCGCTTTCGGTGAAAGATTGAACTGCGGCGAGGCATTTCCCACGCCGACCGGCAAGTCCGGTTGCTCCAACGAAAAATTGGATTCCACCGCGAGGACATTCGGATTGCCCGCGAGGCAATCGCGCGCCGCCTTCGCCGCCGCTTCGTCTTTGAACTGCACACGATACGTGTTGAGTTTTTCAATCTTTCCCGTGACGCTGGCGTCCTGCAGGCAATCGAGCCCGTCAATGTTCACCCCCGGTTTCACCGTGACGACCAATTCGTTTGGAATGGGTCCCGAGCGCGAAACTTTTGAAAGCAGGTCCCCGGGCCGAATCATTTGCGTCGCTTTTCCCATCGACGTGTGAAACACGTAAAGATGCGTCGGCCCGTTGGTCTGCGGCACCAGTGCAAAATTTAAATTACCCAGCAGCATGTGCAACGCCTGGCCCAAGGGGAGGTTCTGGAATTTTGTGGAAACGTTGTGAGTGAGATTCGGCTCCAAAAACACCTGCCAGCCGGTATGGCGGGCGATGGCCCCGAGCAATCGCGCCACCGGAAGTGACTGGATGTCCGCGCTCACCTGATTCTGGTTGGTGTTCCAGTTCAGCACGGGCCCCGTCTCCGCGCGCGTTTTGAAACTGAACAAAACGAGCGCCAGCGTCGCGACATAAATCCAGCAACGAGAACGATATTGCATCCGGGGCCAATATAACCAATTGCCCCATGAAAGAAAGTATTCCCTGATCACGGACGCTGCAGCCGGAAGAACTGATTTCCGCCTGTTTGCGGCACGACCACCACATTTAGGTTTGCGTTCGTATCGACGGTTGCGGGTGTTGCGACCGTGGTCCAGATCATCGACTGACCCAGGTTGGTTACGGATTGCAGCTCAAACCCCGCCGGCGCGAGCGGCCACGTGAGCACCGCATTTGCGTTCGATCCGGTGATGCTTAACGGCACATTGAAAAATTCGAACGCCAATCCGTAAGTTTCGCTCGCGGACACCTGGCCCTGCGCGTTCTTTTCCACCTGCAAATCGTACCGGCCGGGCGGCAGCGTGGGCACGTATAAATGCTCCACGTTGTCCACTGCGCTCGTGCTGGACAGGATCAGTTGGCTATTAGCTGTGTTATACAAAAACAAATTCAAATCGTTGATGCTTGACGGGCTGAGAATCGAACTGTGCGGCCGCAGCCAGGTGAGCGTGGCGGTAAGCGTGAAGGAATTGCTGCCCGTCAAATTAAAATAATAATGATTGATCTGGTCGTGCGAGGAATCGGCGTTGGCCAGCGAATTAAAATCCCAGCCGCTCCAGACCGGCTCATTGCCTGCGTTTCCTCCCGGCGGATGCACCGCACCAGTGGCAACCGACGTCGATTCGATGAACGAATTTTTCCCGCCGCGAAGTTGATGGTAGGAATTGAACACGTTCAATACGCCCGCGCCGTAACGCGCATCGAGCGGCGTTGTAACGCCATTGGTCCAATCGGCCGGCTTCACCGCGCCATTGAGAATCAGCGCCTTAATGGTGCGATTGTCGCTCGCGGAATTGGTGTCGGCGCCGCCATCACCGTCCAGCGCCGCCTGGATGAGCGCCGCCGCCGAGCCCGCTACATACGGGGTTGAGAAACTCGTTACTCCACCAGGTGCCACGAGGTCCGGTTTGCTGCGGCCATCTGGCGTGGTGCCGAAACTCGAACTGCCCGGATACACGCCCACGCCAATGCCGTTGAAACTTGTTGCCGGCGGATAAACGCGTCCGCCATTGCCCGCGCCGGAGACGAAGAGCGCGCCGTATTGAACCGCATAGTCGTCGTAGGCTGATTCAATCGCTTGCTCCTGGTTGGTCGGGAAATGCGAGCCGTCCGTATTCGCGAAAATGAAACTCTGGTTCACCACGCGATCGGAATTCGGTAACGGCAGTCCGAGACTGATATAATGTTCGTAAAAATAATCCGCGTCGTAATTGTTCACGTGTGAAACCTGCGGCGCCACGCCCGGGTGATTGCCGTAAAAATTTCCCGCCACAAAGGTCGCGTGTCCCGAAAAGCTTCCGACCGCATTCGGATATGTGTTGGCCGTTCCGCTGGCGGAAATCCACGTGAACAAATTCGTCGTTTGCCCGATGTCGGACGGCGACACTTCGAATGCACCCGTAACGCCTTGGTCGTAACCCTCCGCCTGGCCGACCGGAATCCCTGTGCCCAAAATGGTGGGTGCGACCTGGCGCAAGAGTGTTCCGCCGATCGTATCAAACTCCGTTCCGCGAGCGGTCACGGCCAGGAGCAATAGGAGAAATAGGGCAGGGCGCTTGGATAGGAGCATCGGTATCAGGTAATTTCTCGGGAGCGCAACGCTAAGTGGATCGTGCCGTCGACTGCGCCGAGGGTCTTTGGAACTTGCGACACAAAATTCAGTTGGTAATGTGCAATAGGAAAATAACGCCTGGCTGCGAGACTCATCGGCGGCAATTTCGCCGAGAACTCGACAACAGTAAAGTGGCTCAGTCTAAAAAATGGACGATTTCGCCTCTCCGCGGCCTAAAAACCCGTAGAATACGTTAAAGTAAGCACTTGGGCACGGTCTTTGCATTGAATCGGGCCTGATTGCCATCTATGAGCGGAAATTTTAACGAAAACGCCGGCGTATTGCTGCCAGTGGACTCCAATATGCCGACGGCCGAACTCGGAATTCGCGCGCAAGTCAGCGCAAAATCGCGCTGGCTCAACGGCGTCTCGGTCGGCTTGCTGGTTGCCGGCGTCGCGGTGCTTGGCTGGCTTTCCTTTTTTCTGGCGGCCTCGCGAATTTATCAAGTCGACGAATGTCTGAACGTATTCGTCGCGCACATGATCGCCACCCGGCAATCCGCGCCGGGAATGGAACTTTTTCAATTGCTGCTCTCCTGGCTCATTCCGATTGGTGGCCGCGCGGAGGATATGCTCGCTTCCGCCCGCCTGGTCACCTGGCTGATCTTCTGGCTGAATTTTATCCTTATCGCGCTCGCCACTGGTGAGCGTATTTTTTCCCGCCGCTGGCTCATTGCGCTGGCGGGCGCGGCCACGCTCGCGCCGATGTGGGATTACGGCTTCGAGATCCGCCATGACATTCTTCTGCTCTCCGGCGTGTTATTGATTTGGGGCGTGGTGAGATTTCAACCGCCGCGACTCGGGACATTCTTTTTTGTGGGCGCCTGTTCGGTTACCTTGGTTTTTGTTTCCATCAAAAGCATTCTTTTCACCGTTCCCATCGCAGTTGCGGTTTTTGTTTTTCCGCCGTCCGGCACTCGCCCTGCGCGTTGGAAATTGGCGGGGGCCGGATGCCTCGGTGCCGTCCTCGCGTTTTTCACGCTGCGATTGATTTTCAGCAGTGCCGGTCTCGGTCACGATTATTTGGCGACCGTCAAAGGAGTCGCCTCGGTCCCGACCCAGACCTTCCGGTTCTCGCCGATCCCGCTCACGCTTTCCCGCCTGTTGACGCAAACGCCGCTCCTATTGGCGCTCGCCATAGCCGCCGTCATCACTTGCGCCGGCGCGGTGCTTCGCGGGAAACGCGCCGCGCTGAATTGGGACGGTCTCCTGCCCGAAGTCGGGTTACTGGGAATTGCGCTGGCCACCCTGTTCATCAATCCGAATCCGTATCCTTATAATCTGCTGCACGTCGCCCCATACGCCTTTCTGCTCGCGTATCGTTACGGTGTGATGCTTTGGAAACAATATCCGCAGCATGCTGGGTTTGCGCCAGCGGCGATTGGCATTCTTATCTTTACTCATTTGGTTCCTTTTACTGTCGCCACTCGACGCCATTGGCAGACAGAGGCACAAAATTTCGGCCAGACACGATTGATGAATCTCACTGAAGATTTGACCGATCCCGATAAGGACACGATTTTTGACGGCATCGGAATGGTGCCCACGCGGAAAGTTTGCGACATGCGCACCTTCATGCACGGGCAGGCGTATTTGAATCTCGTCAAAAATTCTCCGGACGGAATGAACATGCGCGAATACCTCGCGGCCAATCCGCCGTCCGTGGTGATTCTCAGCTATCGCAGCGATTGGCTTTCGGAAAAGGACAACGACTTTTTGCGTGATCGTTACGTTTCCATCTCAGACGATTTCATGGTCCTCGGCACTCAATTGCCTCCGGGCGGCGGCACTTTTGAAATCTATCACGCCGGACGTTATCGCATCACTTCCGCCGAAGGCTCGAGTATTATGGGAACCTACGATGAACCGAGGAATCTCAAAGAATTGGTCGCTCCCAAAAAGGAAGTGCCGCCGCTGGTGGGAACCATTGATGGCGTGCCGCTCAATGGCCAGCCGGTGGAATTGTCGGTGGGCACGCATCGCATCGAATGCAGCGCCGATTCCAACGCCGCCGTCGTTTGGGTCGGACCGCATCTGGACAAAATGCCGCGCGCGCCGGGGCAGAATCGTCACCTGTTGTTCATAAACTGGTACTGACATGGCCAGCGCGAATAACACGGCGAATCAACCGACCGCCACCGACTCCCCTCGTCGTGAGGTTGCAGCGGCATCGCATGGCTGGCGCGCCGCGCTGACTTCGCCGGCCGTGATGAGCCGAATCGGTGTTGGTTTCGGCGCCTTGTGCCTGATCAAATTCATCCTGCTTTTCAGCGTTCGCAAAGAACTGTTCGAGCTTCACTGGCGCGTCAGCGAAGATTTGCCCAACCTCGTCAACTCGCTCGCGTTTTATTTCTTCGCCCTGCTCGTGGGAGTGAACCTGTGGAAACTCGGCAATCGCTGCATGCCGGCGGGACCAAAAGTCGTGCGCGCGGCCAACGCCTGCGTACTTTTTCTCGGCGTCTTGTTTATCTTTTTTACCTTCCACGTCGGCGAACAAAATTATCTCAACGCCGTCATGACCGAAATGCTCGGGTGGAAGGACCTCCGTTGGTACCTGATAAACTACTCGGTATTTCAGATGCCGTTCCTCGCGGTTTGGTTATTTGTTTACGCGTTCATCTATTACGGACTCTGCCGCAAAGACCGCGAACATTTCATCCTGCGCGTCACCGCGGTTTTTGCGGCGCTCTATATCGTATTGTTCCTTCGCGATTTCAGGTTGTATCGAAATGCGCTACTTATCGCGGACTCGGTGGGCATCGCATGTTTGGTTTTGAATGGTGGACGGTTGAATCCTTTCTGGATGGCGTTGCCGCTCATTGGCGCGGGCTTTCTCTTCGTCCTGTTCCGGCCATTTCAAAAAGGGTTGCACTTGACGCGGATGAACCCGGAATTCACGGTTCTGCTGGCCGGCCACGTTCTCTTGTTAACGGGCCTTACGTTGATAGCCTGGCGGCGCGGTTTCCTTTCCGCCTGGTGGCGAATCCTGCCATTTTTCGTCACGATTTTTTTGCTCGTGAACGTAAATTTTCCCGGCGCCCCCAATTACGAAAATGCCCTCGCCATGGGTTTCATGTCGTCGCGTTATTTCCTTGGCGAATTCGGCGTGATGCTGGCCTTATGGCTCCTGGCCGGCGGCTATCGCAAACTTCGTCCCCACGGAACTCTTTGGTGGCTCGATGTCCTCAATCTCATGCTCATTACCCTTGCGCTCGCGGATCTGCGCCTCACGCAAATCATGCACGTGCGATTGGATTGGAATGTCATTTCCCTCGCCGCCGGTGAAACCACCAAAATGATGTGGCGCATGTCCCGGCCCTACCTACCGTCGCTCGCACTGGCGCTCGCCGTCGTGACTGTTTTTTACCTGCTGAGCCTTTGGCTGATCAAACGCGTTCAGAAAACCGATTCCGAAGCCGCCGCTTCGGCTTCCGGGCGGAGTTTTGCTTACGCTTTCATCGCCTGTCTGCTCCTCGGTGTGTGGGGGATCATCTACGCGCCGGGCGACAAGGCGGAGGGCCAGACCATCACCCGTTTTGTTGCGACGAGCCCATTTCTCAAGCGTGCCGCCACGCCCGTCATGGAACGCGCTGAGTTTCTGCAAACTGTCAAAGACCTGGGACTGGCGGACATGGTCGTGCCCCCGCCGTCCACGCCCTCGCGCGCGCCTCGCGATCTCAACGTCATCGTCATTTTCCAGGAATCCACCTACAACAAACACCT
>DASZPR010000160.1:0-2450 GCA_035550235.1 Verrucomicrobiia bacterium
AATTCTTTTTGGCATCTTCCAGCGGCAGGCTCTGCACCTCCCTGGCGCTCAGCAACGGCACCGTCTCCGACGATGCGCCGGAAACGGTGTCGATCACTTGCAAATCTTTGGCGGTCGCAGCGAATAGTTCGCCGAGCACGATGCGTTGATCCGGATTGAAAATTCCAAAACCGGCACCCGTGATGCGCACCCGGGAGTTCATCAGCTTTGTGGCGTCCAACCCGGTTGCGTCCGCAATTCGCACCCGCATCGAATTCCCTTGCGAACGCAATTTCAGTTCCAGACCGTTGCCAAACGGGGAAACGAAATTAACCCGGCCTTCCACGCTCTCCCACCGTTGCCCGGTGTTATTCGTCATTGATTCGCCGATGATCGCCGGGGTTGGCGGCGGAACGCCGATGGATTCCAGCTTGGTGATCTTGATCGTGGTCGCCCCGATAAACAGCATGCTTCCGTCATCAGAAGATGTGCTGAAGACATAGCGACCGTCGGACGGCACGTCGATAAATCCGTTGAATTGCAAAGCGACTAACGGATCCCGCGTGCGAAAACTCAAATCGAAGTCGGTCACCACTCCTGATTTAACCGGTTTCAACAATTCGAAATCCGGGAGGGTTTGCCAATTTCCTTCATAAGCATCCGCCCGCAAGCCCGGCGCGAAAAGGGATCTGCCGGAAGGGTCCGGCGCGAGACGATGCGAAAATACGCTGGCGGGAATCGGCTGTGACGGTGCGTTGGGCGGTTGCCAGGCGACCTGGAGGGAAAAATCACGGAGTTGATTGAACCATTCGAGCCGCACCGGATGCCTGCCTGCGGTCAGCGTGATCTCCCCGTAATTGGTCACCGCGCCATGGACGCCGTCGTTATCCACGACCGGCGCGCTGCAAATCTTGACGCCCATGTCCCGGCGGCGCAGCAGGCAGTTCTGGCCTTCAATCCGGATTTTATCGCCGGGGGACATTTCCGGCTGATCATTGCCGAGCTCAATGAGTGCGACACCAGAATCATCCCGCAGAATGATCACGCCCGTCGCTGGGTCGGTAGCTGCACAGACGACACCCTCCAGTTTGACATCGCAAACCTGACGCTCCTGCCGGTTGACCGCCTGGCTCAGATCCCAAAGATTGGTCACTGGCGCCGGCGCGTTCGTCGTCGATATTGGCGGAATTTCCTGGGCCGACGCGCTCCCCGCCATAGCCACTGCAAATAGTAAGCAAAACAGCAACACGCTGGCGCGTGCTCGAGCATTCAACTCGTGGAGCATCGCGTTTATTTTAACGCCAGTTAAAACGGCCGCGCAACTGTTTAGTCCGGGCATTTAGCGGGAATGACGCGCTTGCGCCGTCCCCGCCGCACGCAGCGGCGCAAAAGGCATGGTCCATGTCGTAGGTGTTATTGTTCCGCCCGTTAGTGCGCGGGCGGGGACGCCGTAGCACGGCGTCCCTGCCAAGCCTAAATTAAATAAACTCGTTGATCAGGTTTTCGAGGAATTCCTGGCGGCCACTGGTGTTGGCGGCGGCATCTCCTTTTTTCAGCATGTACGCTTCGAGATCTTTGAAGCTGGCTTTGCCGCTCTCGATCTTCGCGCCGATGCCAGTGTCCCACGACGAATAACGCTGCCTCACAAACTCCGCGAGCCGTCCATCCTGGCGGATGGCCGCTGCGATCTTCAATCCGCGCGCGAAGGCGTCCATGCCGCCGATGTGCGCGTAGAACAAATCGATGGGTTCGAAACTTTCGCGCCGCACTTTGGCGTCGAAATTCACGCCGCCCGTCTTGAACCCGCCGTATTTCAGCACGCTCAACATCGTGTAAGTCGTCAGATAAATATTCGTCGGAAACTGGTCCGTGTCCCAACCGAGCAATTCGTCACCCGTGTTGGCGTCGATGGAGCCAAGTGCACCTGCCGCGCCCGCGACTTCCAATTCATGCTGCATCGTGTGGCCGGCCAGGGTGGCGTGGTTGGTCTCGATGTTCAGTTTGAAATGCGGCAGCAAATCGAATTCGCGCAAGAAATTCAGGCACGCTGCGGCGTCAGAATCGTATTGATGCTTGGTCGGTTCCTTCGGCTTAGGCTCGATGTAAAACTGGCCTTTGAAGCCGATTTTCTTTTTGTAATCCACCGCCAGGTGGAGAAATCTCGCGAGATGCTCCTGCTCGCGTTTCATGTCCGTGTTGAGCAGCGTCATGTAGCCTTCGCGACCACCCCAGAATGTGTACCCTTCGCCGCCCAGTTCGTGCGTGACTTCCATCGCCTTCTTCACCTGTGCCGCAGCGTAGGCAAACACGTCGGCATTGCAACTGGTGCTCGCGCCGTGCGCGTAACGCGGATTGGAAAACGCATTGGCTGTGCCCCACAACAATTTGATACCCGTGCGCTTTTGCTCTTCTTTCAGCACTTTCGCAACGGCATCAAAATTTTTGTTGGTTTCGGCAAGCGATTTGCCTTC
>DASZPR010000161.1:0-2913 GCA_035550235.1 Verrucomicrobiia bacterium
GAATTCGAGCGGATCGTAAAATGGTTCCGGCGGCTTGCCCATGGTGCCGGTGAGATATTCCGACCATGGCTCGAGTTTTGACGGATAAATCGCATCGCAAGCGGGACGGACCTGGAAAATAATTGCGTTGAGTTTGAGGTCGGCGGCGCGATTGAGCAGGGAGATCAGCTCGGCTTTTTGTTGTGCGGTGCTGAGGCCGGGTTTGGAGGGCCAATCGATATTCGCGACGGTGGCGATCCAAACGCCGCGGAATTCACGATCAAGCGGAGGCGGTCGAACGGAGGATTCCTGGTACGTTACGGCGCTGCAGCCAAAGGCGGCTAGCATCAGTAGCGTGGCTAGGAAATGTCTTATCATTGGTTCTCTGACGACTGCATTACGCTATGCATTCAAGAGAGGAAGTAGAAGGAAATTTATTCGTGAGCGATTGCCTGTAACGCATTGGAAGCGCGAGCCGTCAAAATGTGCGGCGGTTAAGTTGTATGAAGAAGGATTTACCAACCGGGGCGCTCGCAGGGAAAAGGGCATTTACGCTGATTGAACTGTTGGTCGTCATTGCCATCATCGCGATTCTGGCGGCGTTTTTGCTGCCGTCGTTGAGTAAGGCGAAGCAAAAAGCGTGGACGACGAGTTGCTTGTCCAACCTGCATCAGATCGGTCTCGCCATGAAGATGTTTGCCGATGATAACAACGAACTGTATCCCGAATCTGGTGGCGATATTCCGTGGGGCACGATTGACGCGGGAACGGGCAAGCCGAGCTGGATGGAGCAGATTTATCCGCAGATGGGAAATACCAACGCGTTCAATTGCCCGGCCAATGTGCAGTTGCCCGAAATTTATCGAGGGCCGTTCAATTATTTCAACGGCTGCAATGCGGCGTATGTCGATACCGGAAGTTTTGGCCCCGTGAAAAGCGCGAGGCTCATGTTCCCTTCGTGCTTCGTATTAGGCGGCGACACGTGTGGCATCGCGGGAGGCGCGTTGCATTTTGATCCCCTCGATGCGGATAAGGATGATTATAGCCAAAATTGCATTGGTGGCGCAGCGGATGACGCTGTGACGGAATATTGGCAGATTCACACCAAGGGGCAAAACGTGCTGTTTGCGGACGGTCACGCGAAGTGGTTCCAGGGATTTAGCCCGGGAGAAATGACGTTCGGTTATAATGCCATGACGAATTGGATGACCCGGCTTTGATGATTCGGTGAAAAAACTTATTCACAGGTCGGCGGAAGCGAATTTGTGAACGGACGGGCCTCGTAAGTGATCCAAATTTTGCACCGAAATAGGTTGCAAAAATGCCTGCAAAGACTATATAAACTGAGAGTAGTTAATAAGCAGTTTTAGTTTAGGTTAGCGCACAATTTCGAATCTCGGTTCCTCACCAATTAGTTGTGCTTTGACGGCGGATAGCCCTGCATATAGTGGTTTTTCGCTTTACTAATTTAACCCGGTTTGCTTTTGTAAAAGCCAATGTATCTCAAAAACTTAACAGTTTTAGGATTTAAGTCCTTTGCGGACAAGACCTCCCTCAATTTTCAGCCTGGTGTAACGGCAATCGTGGGCCCCAATGGGTGTGGTAAGTCGAACGTTTCAGACGCTATCCGTTGGGTACTGGGTGAACAATCCGCCAAGGCATTGCGCGGCGGCGAAATGGCCGATGTGATCTTCAATGGAACCGACGGCCGCAAGCCCATTGGCATGGCGGAGGTTTCCATCACGTTGGGCGAGGTGGACGAGGAGCATTTGCGCGCGGCGGGTGTGGAGGTGAGTTACAGCGAAGTAACGGTGACGCGCCGGATTTTCCGCGATGGTGGCAGCGAATATTTCATCAATAAGGTGCCGTGCCGGTTGAAGGACATTCAGCAGTTGTTCATGGGCACAGGCATGGGTAAGACGAGTTACAGCATTCTCGCCCAGGGTCACATCACGCAGATTCTTTCCAGCAAGCCGGAAGACCGCCGGATGATTTTTGAAGAGGCGGCGGGCATCACGAAGTTCAAGGCACAGAAAAAAGAATCTCTGCGCAAGCTGGAATACACGGAACAAAATCTCGTGCGCGTGGCGGACTTGATCCGCGAAGTGAAACGGCAGATCGGTTCGTTGCAACGCCAGGCCGGCAAGGCGCGTCGTTACAAACAGCTTTCGCAGGAAATGCAGCATCTCGACACGCAGTTGGCGCGTCATCAGTTCGACGTGTTGCAGTCGGAAATTGCCGAGCGGCAGACTCAGGCGGAGAAGTTGCGCGAGGAAATTGAAACCGGCTCGGCCAACGTGCTGCGCGCGGAGGACGAAATCGGCCAGTTGCGCGAACGGCTTTCCGAGTTGGAACACTCTATCGCGGAAATGCAGCAGCGCGGTTTGGAATTGAAGGGCGAAGCGGACCGGCACGAGAGCCGGATTCAATTCAACGAAGAGCGCCTGAACGAAATTGCGTCGCAAAATTCGAAAGCGATTGCGGACATTACACAGGCCGAGGAGCGTCGCAACGCGGCCTCCGATGAACTCACGGCCATCGTGGAAAAATTGCAGGTGTCCGAGACGGCGGTGACGCAGCAGCGCGAAACGCTGGAGGCGAAGCGGCAGGCATTGCAGCAGGTGGAGCGTGATTTGCAATCGCGGCAGGAATCCTTGCGCAAGGCGCAGGCGGAGGCGTTTGCGGCGGCACAGGATTTGACGCGCGTGCGGAACGAGATCACGGCGCTTGATTTGCAGAAGCAGGGCAACGTGGTGCGGCTCGAAAAACTTTCGGCGGAAAAAATCCAGCTCGAAGAAGAACGCGCGCGGCTCGAAGCGCGGTTGCATGAATTTTCGGTCAATGTGGAGGCGGAAAAACTCAGCGTGCAGACCAAGCGCGGCACGGTGGAAGACCGGCAAAAGCGTTTGCGTGAAATTCAAGAGGAGTTGAATA
>DASZPR010000162.1:0-5502 GCA_035550235.1 Verrucomicrobiia bacterium
ACTCCCACGGAACGAATATCAATGATGCTCGATATGGGTGCGGGGGACTCGTTTTCCGCGAGGGCCACAAAACAGCTTAAGAGCGCGGCGATTAAGATAAGCTGCTTCAACATAAAATGAGGTGCGCGTGCGTGGATTTTAGCGACCATCTCATAGTAGCCATTTTTTTAATACAGCGTCAACGAAGGCCATGGCCGTCTAAACTCGCGCGGCGCTATTTTTGATCAAGGGTCCGCAAGGCAAACGCATAGGCTCCCAAGGACACGGCTTTGCTCGTTCCCAAAAGTGAAATCCCGACGCCCACGCGCGGCATGGCGTCATATTTCAACATGTGACCGTTGTTCGGGACACGGATTTCCCGAATGTCGCCCTGGATGAATTTTTCCAGTTGATGCTGTTCCTGCAAATTGAAAGCCCGGGAAGCGAGCCGCGAAAACTGATGTCCACTCGGACTGGTATAGACACTGTTTAATTCATTCACGAGTGCCGGGAGGAACAATGGCCAGGCGCCTGAGAGACCACCGCCCACGACTGCCAGTCCGTCAATCAATGTCAGTGCTGCGCCCATGGCGTCCCCCACGATTTCACCCAGGTCGCGAAATGCCTCCCGAGCAGCCTTTTGGTCACCGGGGACGATGCCGAGACCCATTTCGGAAATGAGCCTCGGATCTGGCGCTTCATCCATCTTTATGCCCGCTTTGATGGCGTAAGAGCGGCGTACGGCGCGAATGGAAGCGCCCTCCTCGGCATTGGTGGCGGGGGCCGTTTTGTGACGCAGCAGCCAGACTTCGCCGGCAATGGAATTGTCACCCAGGAATAATTCGCCATCCCGGACGATGCCGCCACCAAAACCCGTTCCGATAGTGACGCCAAAAAGGTTTTTGTAACGCTTGGGGCTGCCCGCCTTTTCCAAAAGTTTATTCACGTGTGGCAGGAACCCGGCGATGGCTTCACCGTAAGTAAATAAATCTCCATCGTTGTTGATGAAAACCGGGATGCCGAACTGCTCTCTTAGCATCGGGCCGAGCGCCACGCCGCCGCGAAAGGCCGGCAAATTTGGCAAATCCCCGATGATGCCGTTCGGGTAGTCCGCGGGTCCTGGAAAAGCAAAACTGATCGCCACCGGAGAAGCGGGGCATTTACGTTTGGTCGCCCAAAAACCTTCCACGATATTGTTGAGGGAATGTTCGAGATTATCCGCATTTGATGGCAGCGTAACCGTGGGAGTGATGAGTTGATTACCGCGCATTGCGGAGAAACGGAAGCTTGTGCCGCCGGCATCCAGCGTCATCACGATCCGATCATCGTTTTCGTAAGTGGGCATGAAAGTGTTACTGGAGTTGCGGGTGAGGGCGGCGAATCTTGTGGCCTTTCAATCCGTAAAAGGCCACGTACGAATACGCGATGAGCGGAATGATGAACGCTATTTGCAGGTTGTGCGTCCAATCGGCGACTCCGCCCAACAGCGGCGGCAGCACTGCGCCGCCGAGGATAGCCATGACCAGCAGGGACGAGACCTGGCTTTTGTAAATGCCCGTGCCTTCCAGCGCGAGCGAGAATGTGTTCGACCAGCCAATAGACGTGAACAAGCCGATCGCGACGATGCACCACATCGCCAACTTTCCACCGACGAGGATGGCGATTAGGAGCAGCAGAACTACGGTTGATGAAAATATGGCAAGCGTCCGGCCGGCCAGGCCCTTGCCGAATTGGAATAGCACCCAGCATAAGGCGACAAAGGGAAGATAATTGCGGAACACCGACCAGTTCTGTCCGAATTGTTCCATCCACAGATGTAATACCGACGTGTTCGAACCGGCACGCATCGCGTCCAACGGCGCGCTTTTTGCAATCCACAAGAGTAAATAGGCGAGCAGGGGAATGACAATGAGCAATACTTGCTTTTTTGTCTTTTTCATGTCGCTCAACTCCACCGCGCCCATGAACCGTCCAATCATCAAACCACCCCAATAGATTGAAACGTATTTGCTCGCTTCAAATTCCGGCAAACCGGCCACCGAAGGCTGGCCCAAAAAGTTGATGATCGCGCTACCCACGGAAACCTCTCCGCCCACGTACATAAAAATGGCGATTACGCCCAGGACCACGTGGGGATATTTGAGTGCCCCGGCGCCTCGTTCGACTTTTCCTTCACCCACCTGCGGCAGATGAATGAAGAAGAAAATCGCCGCAAGGACCAGGAAGATGATGCAAAAAGCAATGTAAGGGACCTTGACCGATTCCGCTCCGTGCGCTCCGGTTCTCGCAAAATAGAGAAAAATCAGGTAGCCGCCGATTAGTGGCCCAATCGTGGTGCCAATGGAGTTGAACCCCTGCGCCAGATTTAATCGGCTTGAGGCGGTTCGTTCCGGCCCAAGGATGGTCACATAGGGATTGGCGGCGATTTGCAGCATCGCAAATCCGAGTCCCACAATGAACAGAGCGCTCAGAAACATCGGGTAGGAAGTGGCGTTGGCGGCTGGCCAAAACAATGCGCTGCCGACGGCGGAAATCAGCAAGCCGATGACCACTCCATTTTTATAACCAATCTTGGCGATGGGATCGCCGGTTGTCGCCGAAATGATGAAATACAACAAAGAGCCAATGAAGTAAGCCCCAAAAAACGCCAATTGAACCAGCATGGCGTGCAGGTAATCCAATTGAAACGCTTCCTTGAACCTGGGAATGAGGATGTCGTTGAACACCGTCATGAAACCCCACATGAAGAACAGCGTGGTCATGATGGCAAAAGGCCCGCGGTAGGTTTCGTTGGGTGTGCGGGAAACCGTTTGTCCGGGCGTTGCAGAGGTTATGGCGGCCATAGTGTAGCGATGCGGAAAAATTCAGCCAATCTTGCGGAGTTGGCGGCGGGAGTATCGTGTGAACGGTTTGGTACGAACATCCCCGAAATCGGGGATAATGTGGCGTTACAATTTTCCACGAGGCGGGTTGGCGGGCATCATCCAAGGGCCGGCGGCCTTTGTGATCATCCCCGCTATCGGGGATGGGTGAGCGGTCCGCGGATAAGATAAAGTGGAGACCGCTTTTGAAAGATTCGCTTTTGCTTTGGCTCATTTTTGCGCGCGCCTAGGGGAGTGCGCAATGATAGCGAAGCGCCGGTTCTCAGGGGCGCCGGCGCTTCGCAGGTTTTTGCAAGGCGGCAAATGCGTGGTGTTCGTTCATTGACGAACACTGCCGTTCGGGCACAATCGCAGAGTCGGTGACGTTAAACGTCAAGGCTGCTGCGTCGCCTGAACTTGATTGAAAAAGCACGCAGCCGAATGACGTATGAAAAAGACGGTCGCCGTAGTCGAAGATAATCCAAGGTTGAGGGAACAGTTGCTCCAAATCCTTGAAAACCTTCCAGATATTGAATGTGTTGGTGCTTACGCAAGCGGCGAAGAGGCTGTCCAGGGAATTCCTCCGCGCAAACCGGATGTCGTGCTCATGGACATCAAACTTCCCGGCATTTCCGGAATTCAATGCGTGTCTGAACTGAAAAAAGTTCTGCCAAAAGTCCAGATCATCATGGTCACTATCTACGAAGATAGTGAACGAATCTTCAAGGCATTGAAGGCGGGAGCGAGTGGTTACCTGGTCAAGTCCGCCCATCCCGATCAGTTGGTGGAAGCCATTCGGGACGTCTTCACGGGTGGCTCTCCGATGTCCAGTCACATCGCCCGCAAAGTCGTCCAGCATTTTCATTTGCTTGGCCCGGCGGCCGAAGAAGCCAATAATTTGTCCCCGCGCGAACAGCAGGTTCTTTCCCTGCTGGCATCGGGTTATTTATACAAGGAAATCGGCGACCGCCTGGGAATCGGCGTGGAGACGGTCCGGACTTACGTGAAAAACATTTGCCAGAAAATGCACGTTCGCAGCCGTATCGAGGCTGTCGCCAAGCATCGCGCGGAATTTGCGGGATAGAAGCGGTTTCCAAAGGCCGGGCCCGTCAGGCCGATGTCTTTATCCGAACGCCTATTCATACGCGGGCGATTTTTTCGCGCACCTGGTTGGAGAAACGCATCACCCGCTCAGCAGGCTTATATTTGAACGCTGTTCTTTTTCCGTTTACCAAAAGCGTTGCTCCCGGCCGGCCCAACAATGACGCTTCGAAATGAGGCTGCCCGTTGACCGAGAACCGCGCGTCGATTCCAGGTTGAAAGACAGCCGTCGATTTGGAAAAAGAATCGAAAACGGTTTGGCCATCCCGGCGCAGATAGCTGCAACCAGCCCAGAAAAAGCGCGAGACATCGGGAATTTTTACCTCGCCGGATTGGACGTTGCTGGTGACGGCGAAAAAGTACGCGTCCGTGTCCCATCCATGAATTGAGTTATTGCTGTTCACGTGCATTCGCCGGCCATCCGAACGAAGGTTGAAAAAAACTTCGGTCACCTGCTGTTGATTTTGGATGCGCGCCCCCAGCATGTCTTCGCCCGACAGCATTTCGATTTTTGGCGCCGCGGCATCGGTCTTGACCGATTGCGGCAGAATGGCGGTGAGGAATTTCTGGTTGCGCGATTTGGAGACGGGGGAAAATTTCAGGAAGCGAACTTTTCGGTCTGGCGCGTAGGGAGCCAGGCCTGTTTCCTCCTGGATGAAAGGGTTGGCAGGATAAAGCATGGTCACCTGCGCGCGCGCCGAGGCGTTTGCGATTTGAATGTGCGGGCCGTCGATTTTTGCTTCGCCGCCATAGTGCAGCAACCAATCGAATTGCCCCTCTTCATGCGCCAGGATGTCATCATACACGAGGATGACGCCGTCCAGCCACAGCCAGTGGCGATAGTTCCGTTTGAAATAACGCGCCATGGGGCCGGTGGCGTCGGCAAAGAGATATTTCACTCCCAAATCGTCGATCAAGTCGTGGGTTGCTCCCGGAAATTTGGCGCCGCGTTCGTGAAAATCCTCCATGGGCTGACCCTGGCCATCGAACAGCACCACGTTGTGCGCCTTGCTTTGGCAGTAGTAATCCAAATATTCCGGACGCGAATAACCGCACTTCCCCGAATCGATGATCAACGGCTGGCCGTCGTGGAACAAAATGAAGGAACCGGCGTCGGCGTGCGCGTGGTTCCAGGTGAACCCGGATTTGACTGCGAGGAGAGTGGCGTTTTCATTCCAGGAATTTCGCAGCACACCCCAACCCATTTCGGAATAAATGACGGAGTTGGGAAGCGAATTTTCCCCGACGCCGGGTTGTTCCTGCAAGTGCAATAGGGCCAGCGGATCAATGGAGTGCGGATCGTGCCGTTGCAAGTACCAGTGAGTGAGTTGCGGGGAAAATCCGGTCACGGCGAGCAGGCGCATTGTGCGGGATTCGTCTGCCTTCAATTCCGAATCGCCAAAATCCACGGCCAGATCTCCCTTCGAGGCGGGATACGATGTCTGCACAAAAAAATCCGCCATTTGTTCCAGGATGGGAATGTGTGGTCCGGGCGTGCCGAGCGAGTTGCTTCGCGCAAAACGGAATCTCAAATAGGATTCCAGGGTGTAACCACAGTAAT
>DASZPR010000163.1:0-4023 GCA_035550235.1 Verrucomicrobiia bacterium
GACTAAATAAATATTTTTCATAGGTTCTTTAAGCGGATGCCGGGAAAGACAACAAGAAAAGGCGGTTGGTTACAAGTTTTTCCGCAACGTTGCCGGGGCCGGCCGGAAATCCACCCTGAAAGCAATCGGTACAAAAAGAAAGAGGCCGGACACTACTCCGGCCTCTAATGAGAACAACTTCAAATCCATTTATCACTTTGATGCGGCGCCGCAGTTTTACGCCTTACTACACACACGATAATCTGCATTTCTGCATCGCAATGACGTGATTACCATACCCGATTCCCTGTCCTCTGCATGTCACCATTACTGGTTACACGGCCACAATTTTTGCATCTGTTTAATAGATAACAACTTATAAATCAATAACCTTCTCCCGTTCGATCCAAAAATGGCTGATTGGGGACACCGCTGTCCCCAGCCAATATTGGATGTTCGAGTGTTCGAGGTTGAATCCTGAATCTTCTGCTCTACCCTGCCCGCGATGGATTTGCCGCCGTTAACACCCAGCACCTTGTATCTCGTCGCCACGCCCATCGGGAATCTCGAGGACATCACGCTGCGGGCCTTGCGGGTACTCAAGGAATGCGATGTCGTGGCGGCAGAAGACACGCGGCATTCGGGGCAATTGCTCAAGCACTTCGCTATTTCGAAACCTCTGCTCAGCTACTTCCAATTCAACGAAGCCAAACGCAGTGAGGAAATCATCGAGCGCCTGCGCCGTGGCGAAAGAGTCGCGCTGGTGACAGACGCCGGCAGCCCCGGCATTAGCGATCCGGGCGAGCGCGTGGTGAAAGCCGCCATCGCCGCCGGCTTCCGCGTGGAATCCGTGCCCGGCCCGAGCGCACTCGTCGCGGCCATCACCGCCAGCGGCCTGCCCGCGGAAGAATTTCATTTCATCGGTTTTCTGCCGCACAAATCCGGCCAGCGCCGCAACAAGCTGGAATCCTTGAAGGCGTTTGACGGCACCTTGGTTTTGTATGAATCGCCTTACCGCGTGGAAAAATTGCTGGGTGAATTGAACGAAGTTTTTCCCGAGCGACAAATCGTGCTCGCGCGTGAGCTGACGAAAAAGTTCGAGGAATTTCTGCGCGGCAAACCGGCGGAGTTGCTGGCAGTGGCCCAAAAACGCTCGCTCAAAGGAGAGTTTGTGGTGTTGATTGGACCGCTGGCATAATTTAGTGGCACGGGCGTCCCGCCTGTGCGTTCGATCCACACGGGCGAGACGCCCGTGCTACTAGGCGTTCACTCCATGGGAAAACCATTTGAGTTCGCGCAGGGTGCGAGGCACAGTTATCGCGATGAAAAGAGCGCTTTTTCTCATGGGGTTTGTTTTTGCCTTAAACGCCCTGGGCACGGTGCCGGAGATTTATCACGAGGGTTGGATCGATTTTAACAAGAACGGCACCAAGGATGTTTACGAGGATTCCACGCAGCCAGTGGAGAAACGTGTGGACGATTTGCTGCGTCAAATGTCTCTCGAAGAAAAAATTGGCCAGCTTCATCAAACCACGCGGGATAAGAATGCCGTAAAAATTTACAAGGACGAAATTCAACGCGGAGATATGGGCTCTTTCCTCGGCGGCGGCGAGGACATCGAATCGCCTACCATCCGCAACGAGCTTCAGCACATCGCCGTCGAAGGCACACGCCTGGGCATTCCGCTGATTTTCGGCCATGATTCCATTCACGGTTTTCGCACCATTTTTCCCATCCCGCTCGGGCAGGCGTGCGCGTGGGAACCGGAATTGTTCGAGCGCACCCAGCGGATTTCCGCGCGCGAGACTTCCGCCGGCGGGAATGACTGGACGTTTGCGCCGATGGTGGACCTTGGCCGGGACCCGCGTTGGGGCCGCATTGCGGAAGGCTTCGGCGAAGATCCGTGGCTCGGTTGCCTTTACGCCGCCGCCAACGTGCGCGGGTTCCAGGGAACAAACATCGCTGATCCGGAGAGCGTCGTCGCCTGCATGAAACATTTCGTCGGCTACGGCGCGGCCGAAGGCGGGCGCGATTACAACACCACCGAAATTTCCGAATACACGCTGCGCAATTTTTATCTGCCGCAATTCAAAGCCGGCCTCGATGCCGGCGCGTGGACGTTCATGACCTCGTTCAATTCCCTGTCCGGATTTCCCGCCAGCGGCAACCGCCACATCCTCACCGACATTTTGCGGAACGAATGGAAGTTCCGCGGCTTCGTCGTCAGCGATTACCAGGCGATTGAGCAACTCGTTGATCATGGCGTCGCCGCGGATGCCGATGAAGCCGCGCGGCTCGCCATCAACGCCGGTGTCGACATGGAAATGGTTTCGAGCAACTACGAAACCTTGCCGCAACAAATCCAGGAAGGAAAAGTGCAGCCGGCCACGATCGATGAATCCGTGCGCCGCATCTTGCGTGTGAAATTTACGAAGGGCCTTTTTGACAAACCGTACGCAGACGAAACTCGCTACAAGGATGCCTATCTCAGGCCCGACGCCATCGCGCTCGCGCGTGAAGCGGCGCAGAAGGCTTGTGTGCTGTTGAAAAACGATAAAAACATTCTGCCGATTTCCAAGTCGGCGAAAAAAATCGCACTGATCGGCCCGCTGGGTGATGCCCGCGCGGAAATGCTCGGCTGCTGGGCTTCGCGAGGCCGTCCGCAAGACGCCATCTCACTCGCAGCGGGCATTCGCGCAAAACTGGATTCTGATTCCAAACTGGTCGTTTCAGCCGGTTGCAATATCACCAACAACATCGCCGACATCAGCCGTGCAGTGGCGGATGCCAAAGCGGCGGACGTAGTAATTCTCGCGTTGGGCGAACCGCGCGATTGGAGCGGCGAAAGCAAGAGTCGCACGCACCTGGGCGTGACCGGACGGCAATTGGAACTCTTTCAAGCCGTGGCCGCAACCGGCAAGCCGGTGATCGTAGTGCTATTCAACGGTCGGCCGCTGACGATTCCTGAAATCAGCACGAACGCCGCCGCCATTCTCGAAGCCTGGCACGGAGGCGTGCAAGCCGGCAACGGTGTGGCGGATATTTTGTTTGGGGACGCGAGCCCCGCCGGACGGCTCACGACTTCGTTCCCCTATGACGTCGGCCAAATACCAATTCACTACAATCATTTCAATACCGGGCGGCCCGGCATCGGCGATTTTAAAGGCAACTACGTCGATGCGCCCATCACGCCGTTGTATCCGTTCGGCTATGGGCTCACTTATACGACGTTCGAATACGGCAAAATCCAACTCAGCGCGCCCAAGATAAAATTGGGCGACACGTTAACGGCGCGCGTGCAGATAAAAAACACCGGCACCCGCGCAGGCAGCGAAGTGGTGCAGCTTTATATCCGCGACGTCGCCGCTTCCGCCGGCCCGAGGCCCGTGCGTGAGCTGAAAGGCTTTCAAAAAATCCAACTGAATCCCGGTGAGTCACGCGACGTAACGTTTACAATTTCAAATCAGGAGTTGGGCTACTTTGACGCCGCCGGTCACTGGCTTGTCGAACCCGGAAAATTCCAGGTCTGGATTTCCAAAGATTCAGCGTCGGGTAAGCCGGTGGATTTCACACTCGAGTGAGCTTGGACGAAATGCCCTTAAAATAGTAGTTTGCCGATGTGTCGCAAAATTCGTAGGTTTGATTCAATAAAGGAATGGTAAAAGAGGAGTTAGCAAAATCGGCGGTGCACGACGCCGTGCGCAGCCTTTCGTATAATCACGGTTAGACCGGATGAATATGACCATCAGTGATTCGACATCCTACGTTTTGATGGAAGCCGCTAGGTGGTTTAATACGGCAGTTTATCTTCTTGGCATGTGCATCGCGGCGTGGGCATTTCACCGGTCTCGCAAGCGAGCTTATCTAATGGTGGGAGCTTATTTTGCGCTGGTTATTTTCGCTTGGCACGTATGGCCACCCATTAGCCACGCCATTTACGTCCATCGCACCCCGATAGAAGTCCAACAGAGGGATGAGGATCTGGCAAGAGCGGGACCTTCCACTCCTGCTCCTTACTACATTAACATCCAAATCGCGCCGATC
>DASZPR010000164.1:0-4285 GCA_035550235.1 Verrucomicrobiia bacterium
GTGGAAGCCCATACACAGGCATCAAAATCGCAGGGTTGAAGCCTAGACGCTTTACATCTTTAAGCGCGAGCGGAGTCCTTCTCCACAAGCAGGCTTCGCCCTCGCGAGGATTTAAAATCGGTGCGCGCAGCAGACTCGCGCTCCAGAAAAACAGCTCGACGACGGCTCGCACCTTAGGCGTGATGCGATGGCCGTTTTTTTGAGCCGATCAATGTAATAGTCAATTGGCATGGACGATGAATGTTCTGATGTTGCTGGCCGTGGCGGACAAATGCAAACTGCTTTTACTAATTCCGCAGCCTTTCTAAGGATACAACATTGTCGTTGGCTGACCAAATATGGCGTGCACTTCAATTTTTGAATTGAAGATAAAATGCAACGGCTTTGCATTTACGAGCAAGGTTGCTTGGACTTTGCTGGTTTTGCGCAGATTTCTATACGAAGGGACAACACAGCCATTCAACCGCAGAACGCTCAGGCGTCTGTACGAGGCAGCAGCGGTGCGGCTAGTTGCAGGTCGTCGAAGAGATCTTGTAACGTGTCGAACATCACGACTTGAACGGGGCGGTTAAAATCGGGAAAGAGAGCCGTAATTTCGTCGCGCATGTAATCACCTGCGCACCGGGAGGAGTCATTTTCCAACGCCGCGCTGTGTGCCGCCAATCCGGAATTGAAATTTCAATCGCGGCTTTTCCGTGCTCGCCCCTTCCGGCTTTCGCCTGACGCGGTGCGAAATCGAGTCTTACGGCCTTTGTCCCGGCAGCCAGACGGAGCGGAAGCCACCGTCAAAACCATCCCGCCAGCGCCTTCTTATTGCAAATGATTTCTATTTAATTATTGCAAATCATTTTCGTTTATGGATAAATGCACCGCTGAAATCGCATCGGATGATTTGTATTCGCATGAAGCCGCTCTGGACATTTTTGCTGACGTTGCTTGTGAAACCGCTGAACAAGGACATTGCTGCGCTTCCCAAGATGTGGCGCAACTGACCGATTTTAGTTTATGAAACGAATCACCGTAAAAAAATCTCCAGCTATCAAGCCCAGGCAGATTCCAGTCACTGTCCTGTCCGGCTTCCTCGGCGCGGGCAAGACGACGTTGCTCAACCACATTCTGCACAATCGCGAACAGATGCGCGTGGCGCTTATCGTCAACGACATGAGCGAGGTGAACATTGACGCCGCGCTCGTCAAAGGCGGCGGCGCGCAACTCAATCGCACCGAGGAAAAACTTGTCGAGATGAGCGACGGCTGTATCTGCTGCACCTTGCGCGAAGATCTGTTGAAGGAAGTCGCCGGGCTCGCCCGTGAGGGCCGGGAACATCTGAACCTCTCGGACTGGTCAACCGACCGGCCTTGGGACATCCGCGCCCGGCTGGAAGCCATGACGCACGCGTTGCGGGACGATTCGATGCCGCCGACGGATTATCGCTGGCTGAACACGACGGCGCGTTTGTCGGCTGCGGATCGCACCCATTTGGCGGATGCACTGCAAGCGGCCGCCGGTCAACTCAAACCTTTAGCGGCTCACTGATATGCCCACCTACGTTTACGAAACCATTCCCGAAGCGACGGGCGAAACGCCGCCACAATTCGAGGTGAAACAATCCATGAACGATGTGCCGTTAACGCACGACCCGGAAACCGGCCGGCGCGTGCGGCGCGTGTTGCAATCCGGCTACTTGAACACGCAGCGCTGGACGAAATCATCCGGAATGAGTGCGCCGTATCAACCGGCGTCCGGCCGTCATTGCTGCGGTGTGAGCGGCTGCGGGCCGCATTAACTTTTGCTCAACTTTAAATCAATTGAATGCCATGAATGATCAAGATAAAACAATTCCCGTCACGGTTTTGACCGGCTTTCTGGGCTCGGGCAAAACCACGCTGCTCAACCGCATCCTCACCGAGAATCACGGCAAACGCATCGCCGTCATCGAAAATGAATTCGGCGAGATCGGCATAGACAACGCTCTGGTCGTCAATGCCGATGAAGAAATTTTCGAGATGAACAACGGCTGCATCTGCTGCACCGTGCGGGGCGACCTTATCCGCATCCTCGGCAATCTGATGAAGCGCAAGGATCGTCTCGACGCGGTCATCATCGAGACAACTGGTCTAGCCGATCCCGCGCCGGTGGCGCAGACTTTTTTCGTGGACGAAGATATGCGCCGCGCATTCCGGCTCGACGCCATCATCACGGTCGTGGATGCGAGACACGTCTGGGAACACATTGAAACCAGCAGCGAATGTCAGGAGCAGATCGCGTTTGCTGACGTCACACTCGTCAACAAAACCGATCTCGTGGATGAAGCGACGTTGCAAAAGCTGGAAAGCAAAATCCGCGCGATGAATGTGGCCACCAAGAGTCATCGCACGCAGGACGCCGCCATCGAGCTTGAAAAAATCCTGAACATCCGCGCCTTTGACCTCGATCACACGCTGGCGTCCGCGCCGGATTTCTTGAAACCTGAAATGCCGTTTGAGTGGGCGGGGGTCTATGAATTGGAAAGCGGAGCGCACGAACTGATATTTCAGCCGGGACCGGATCCCAAAATGAATCTTGTGGTGTTGCCTCTGCAGGGCGCTGAGAAAACCGATTACGAATCAGCAAAGGCCTGGGCGGTCGTATTTTTTTCTGAAAAGGGTGCGGTGCTCAGCCCGGACGGCCCGTTTTCACCCGGCCCGAAATTGCAAACGTTGCGATTTGAGCAACGGGGTGGGGGGAAATTTCAGTTGGAAGTTGTTCGCAGTGGGCGCTACGCATTTTTCACGCAGCATCATCCCGACGAATTCCAGATGACCCTAACGCGCGGCAGCCAATTGATTTCTCCCGTTTCCTCCGAGAATTTTGCCGCGAGTCACACGCATGACAACACCGTGACCTCGGTGGGCATCGTCGAAAAACGTGCGGTTGACGAAAAGAAATTGAACAAGTGGTTGAGCGAGTTGTTGCGCACCAAAGGCACGGATATTTTTCGCATGAAAGGCATCCTGCACATCAAAGATTCGGCCAACCGTTTTGTTTTTCAAGGCGTCCACATGCTGTTTGACGGCAAGCCTGACCGTCCGTGGAAGGATGGCAACGAGCGGGGCAACCAAATGATTTTCATCGGCAAAAATCTTAACCGCAAAGAACTGGAGGAGGGCTTTCGCTCATGTCTGGCGTGACCGAAAAATCCGCCCCGTTGTTGGCGAAAAAATTCAGCGACGGCACGGCGAGTTTCAATTTGCAGGAGCCGGTGATCAGCCTCGACTGGTCGCCGGACGGGAAGTTTCTGGCCGTGGCCGGCACCGACGGCGCGCTCGTCGTGTTGGACGCCGCCACAGGCGCGGTGCGGCATCAACTCGCGGGGCATCGCATGGGCGCGATGCGTGTGGCGTGGTCGCCGGATGGTTTGTGGTTCGCCTCTAGCGGACAGGATGGGAAAATCAAGCTCTGGCATTCGGAGAGCGGCGAACTGGCGCATGAATTCGCGGGCGGCGGCGCGTGGGTGGAACATTTGGAATGGGCGCACGCGGGAAACCTTTTGCTTTCCGCTGCCGGGAAGAAATTGCGCGTGTGGAACGTCGCCGGGGAAATGCAGTTCGAGTTTGCCGCGCACGAAAGCACGATTGCCGGATTATCATTGCGTGGCGACGGCAAGGGTTTTGCCACCGTCTGTTACGGAAAAATCCGCTGCTTCCGCTTTGGCGAAACGTCACCCTACGAAACACTGGATTGGAAATCGTCGCTGATTTCGCTCGCGTGGAGTCCGAATGGACGCTTCATCGCCACCGGCACGCAGGAAAACACGGTGCAATTTTTTCGTCTGCCTGCGCGCGGCGAAGAACCTTTGTGCATGAGCGGTTATCCCGTGAAAGTAAAGCAGCTTGCCTGGGATCGCTCGGCACGTTTTCTGGTGACCAACGGCAGTGAGGTCGTAACCATTTGGGACGTTTCCGGCGATGGTCCGGCGGGAAAAATTCCGCTGCAACTGGCGGCGCACCCCGCCGACATTTCCGCGCTGGCATATCAGCGGCGCGGCGATGTGCTGGCGTCCGGCTGCGAATCCGGCGTCATTATCCTGTGGAATCCGGCGCAATGTCCGTGGCCGAAAAAGAAACCTGCGCCGACAGATAAACACCTGCGCGCCGGGAAACTGGCAACCGCCATCAACCAACTCCGCTGGTCGCCCGATGAGACGAGACTCGCCATCGGCTGCCAGGGCGGGACGGTGGCGCTTCTGACACTTTGATGCAAAAATTTCTCAAAATCACATTCAGCACGAGGCTGGAAATGACGC